>JAGQGA010000295.1 GCA_020432595.1 Anaerolineales bacterium
CCCCATAAAAAAATAAAAAAGGGTATGGCTGTTCGCAGCTTAATGAGTACGCGAGTGGGTAGAACGGCGTGGGAACAGTGGCGTCCCTATCCTTCGCCGCGCTTCCAATTTGATGGAAGCTGTCCCTAGTACGAGAGGACCGGGATGGACAAACCTCTAGTGTACCAGTTGTTCCGCCAGGAGCACTGCTGGGTAGCTACGTTTGGAAGGGATAACCGCTGAAAGCATCTAAGTGGGAAGCCCACCTCAAGATTAGATCCCTCATCCGTAATGGAGTAAGACCGCTAGAAGACGACTAGCTTGATAGGCGGCAAGTGTAAGCATGGTGACATGTTCAGCTAAGCCGTACTAATGGTCGAGGGCTTACGTTTTGCATGGTACGGAGAACTTGGTATTCTGATGCTGTGCGTCAGGATTCATCTTATTCACTTGTGAAATTTACAACCTAACCTTGTTATTTAAGAAGGTCTTCTGGTGATTTGAGCGACGAAGTCACACCCGGTCCCATCCCGAACCCGGTAGTTAAGCTCGTTAGCGCCGATGGTACTTGGGGGGCGACTCCCTGGGAGAGTAGGTCATTGCCGGAAGGCCTTTTTATTTTGTCTAGCTCCTGTTGTAATTAAATAACATGATTGTAGCACCCCTTGTGGGTGCTTTTTTGTTTTCGGGAAGCTTGACAAAAAATAGACTTTATATGTGCAAAATATTGACAATTCCCGACTTATCTTGTAAGCTTTTGGAAATGAAAAAATTTAGCAAGTGTGGGTAGATTTATGCGTACTTCAATATCATTCTATTTAGCTGTGAAGGAAATATGGCGATCAAAAGGGCGCTTTGTTGCCATTGGGGCGGTTATTGCGTTAATTACTCTGCTTGTTCTATTTTTGGCTGCGCTTGGTGAGGGGTTGGGAAATGGCAACCGCGAGTTTCTGGGTAAGCTAAATGGTGAGTTAATCCTCTTTCAAGAGCAGGCTAATTTGTCGGTTTCTGCAAGTCAGTTTGGTCGCTCGATTATGAATGATGTTTTGCGGATGCCAGATGTTTCTTCTGCTGGGGCGATAGGCTTTAGCAGTGTTTTTGTATCAATGGCTGGAAATAATGAACTTTTATCGGTTTCTATGCTAGGCGTTGAGCCGGGTAGACCTGGAGAACCGCCAGCTTTTGAAGGGCGTGGGCTGGGGGGGGTACGTGCAAATGAGGTAATATTGGATGAAAATGCGGCTGTGCGTTTGGGTCTGGGCGTTGGGGATGAATTGGTTGTGCAGTCTACCCAAGGGACAGTAGATGAACTGTTTTCGCTACAGATAGTAGGAGTAAGTGATGGCCGCCAATATTTTATACAGCCTTCAATTTTTGTGCCTTTGATGACATGGGATCGTATTCGTCCTAAGGCGGTTGCTGACAATGGGCAGGGCGAGTTAACGTTTAATATTATTGCTGTTAAGTTAGTTGATCCGTCTGATGAAGTGACTGCTGGACGGCGGATTGAGGAACGGTTGAGTACAGTTGAGGCAGTTAACAGGCGTACTGCTTATGAGGCTGCACCTGGGTATAGTGCACAACAAAGCACGATTAACACACAGCAGGGGTTCACGCTATTGATTGGCGTTTTAGTTGTAGGCGGCTTTTTTCAGATTCAGACTTTGCAGAAGGTAGCCCAAGTGGGAATGCTGAAAGCACTGGGAGCCTCGAATAGTGTTGTATATTCAGCTGCATTGTTACAAATTGTTGTCACGAATTTTTTTGGGGTTTTGTTGGGTAGCTTAGCAACGTTGGGTTTGGCAGCAACTTTTCCGCCTGGTATTCCGATTGTTTTTCAGGGGGATCAGGTTGTGTTGGCTTTAGCGACTTTATTGTTTATTGGGCCGTTGGGAGGATTGTTATCTTTGCGCATTCTGGCAAAAGTTGAACCGTTAACGGCTCTGGGGTTGGCTTCATAGCAGGCGAGCTATGTAATGTTTTTGAGAGGATTTTTCTCCATCTCTCTGTACATTATCTCTTTTTAGCCTGCTTTTTGGAACATAAGCTATGACGATTGCTCTAGAAACAAACAGTGTCTTAAAAGAATATCAGTTAGGCGAATTGATAGTAACGGCCGTTGATCGTGTGTCAATCCGTATAGAAGCTGGTGAGTTTGTCGCTCTGGTTGGCCCAAGTGGTTCTGGTAAAACAACCATGCTAGCGATGATTGCCGGTTTACTCTCTCCAACACAGGGCAGTATTCACATTGGAGATGCTGAATTAGGGCAACTGAGTGAGGCTGAACGCACCCAATTTCGGCGCGAGAAAATAGGTTTTACGTTTCAGGCCAATAATTTAGTGCCTTATTTGACTGTGCTGGAGAATGTGGAGTTAATGCTGCGGCTTAACGGCCGTTATTCCCGTTCTGGACAAGATCGTGCCATTGATTTGTTGACCAGACTGGGCTTGAAGGAACGGCTGCACAATTTACCATCACAGCTTTCTGGTGGGCAACAGCAGCGTGTTTCGATTGCTCGTGCTCTCATTCATAACCCAGAGCTGGTTTTGGCTGATGAGCCAACGGCCAGTTTGGACACAGGGCGGGCTTACCAAGTAGTACAGACATTTGCGGATTTGATCCATGAGCAAAATCGGTCTGGCATCATGGTGACCCACGACCTGCGTATGTGCCGTTATGTAGATCGCGTGATTCAGATGGTTGACGGCCGTTTAGATCGTGTAATCAGTTCACCAAAAGAAATTGCTGCGTTTGCTGGCATTTATGCAGAGCGGGAAGATGAAATTGAGTATGATGATTAGCGGTTAAAAGCAACATGCAAATGTTTGAGACCACGCAGCAAATAGTTGCCTCCATGTTCGGGTTCAATACCCGCCAAAGCTAACTTTGGCATTCGTTCTAGCAACGTTGTAATCGCAATTTGCCCTTCCAGTCGCGCTAACGGCGCCCCCAAGCAATAGTGAATACCACTGCCAAACGAGAGATGCTGGTTTTTTTGCCGCTGAAGGTTTAACTGCTGCGGCTGCTCAAAGCGGTCTGGATCATGGTTAGCAGCTCCGAGTAAGAAAGCAATGCTGTCACCTCGATGAAAGAAACGGCCGTTATATTCAAAATCTTCCAACACCATGCGGCTTGTCATTTGCACCGGGCTATCATAGCGCAGCAATTCCTCAACGGCCGTTCCTGCCAGCGTCGGATCATTTCGTAACAGTGCCAACTGGTCCGGGTGCTGTAGCAAGGCCAAGGTTCCATTACCAATCAAGTTAATCGTTGTTTCGTGCCCAGCAACAAACAAAAAGGCGCATGTAGCATACAATTCATTGGTGTTTAGGCGTTCTCCTGCTTCTTCCACGGCGACCAAAGCACTGAGCAGATCATCCTGCGGCCGTTGCCGTCGTTCATCGGCCAACTGCGCCAGATATGCGCGAAAGGTTTCGGCAGCTTGAGAAGCTCGATCATAAACGGCCGTTTCTTCCGTCAAATCCAAACTCCGCGCTAAATCATTGGAAAGTGCGTGAAAGGCTAAATGATCAGCCGGGGGAATTCCCAGCATTTCGGCAATTACAGTCACGGGTAACAGGTAGGCAAGGTCAGCTATCACATCCATGTGACCTTGTGCTTGCACCTTATCCAACAATTCATTGGTAATTCGCTCGACCATGCCGCGTAGTTGCTCCACCATGCGAGGGGTAAACACCTTATGCACCAGCCCGCGCAGGCGTGTGTGATCAGGTGGATTTTTAAAAAGGAGCCAATCTTTTTGCATAGCTACCAGTGCCTGTTGCGTTTCCGGGGCGCGATCTACCTGAAATGTGCCGTGACCTAAACGATTGTCACGCAGAAGTGCCACACAATCATCATAGCGTGACAAAAAATACATTTGCCAGCGATCCCAGAAAAAAATGGGCGCGTATTGACGCAGCAGATCGTAGAAAGGGTAGGGATCTTGGCGGAATTCAGGTGTGAGCGGATTAAAATCTATCATACAGCATACCTCAATATGTTCTTCACAATGGATTGTACGCAACTTGCGATGATTTGTCGCAATCCTTAGACGAAGCTATAAAAGTCGTGTAAATTAGTTCACACGGGCAACGTGCGTTTTTTTGCCGCATTTTGCGAGCGGTGTTCGTACAATAACACCGTGCAAGGAACACGCGAAACAACAGGGATGTCTGTCATCATCGCAGCCCTCATGATTGTCACGCCCCATATGTTGTCCCGCAATTATCAAGTGAACAGAGTTGTTTGGTTAGCCACGTAGTTTATTGGTTTCTGCGTGGCTAGATTTTTTTGTCGAGGTTTTGCAATAATGGATGTTTGGGCAACGCTGCTTTTGGCGCATTTAATTGCGGATTTTCCCTTACAAACCAATTGGGTGTTTAAGGTAAAGACGCAAGGCAGTTGGGGGGTGGGCGTGCATGTGGGGATTCATTTACTGGTAACGGCCGTTTTAATCAAAGACCATCTCGCCTATTGGCATGTTTTGCTTGTGTTAGGGGTGGCTCACTTCATCACCGATTGGGTCAAACTGCGGTTTCCTGGTCGTTTGCAAACCCCCGGCTTTATTGTCGATCAAATCATCCACTGGCTTACCCTGCTGCTTATCACCATTGCCGTGCCGACTATGCCTGTGTTGCTGCCCACCTGGCTGCTTTACCCCATCCTCGCTCTTACCCTTATTCCCGCTTTACTAACCTGTCTTTGGATTTTAGCGAATGATTTACGCAACCAGCCCACACCCACCTGGCCGCCAGTGGAATGGGCCAGCCAACATTTGCTGCGGGCATCCCAGCTAATTGGTTTTGCTTTAGTGATACTGGTGGGTACCAGCAGCTTGTTGGCAATGCTCTGACTGTCGTAAGTACCAAGGTGTTGCCAGGCTGGCGGCGAAGGATGGGTATCAAAAACGGCCGTTTTCCATCCGTTCCGCCAGCATCCCAAAAAACGCCCGGTTGATCGTCGTCAAAAAACGGGCATCCACCTGTGGTGCCGGCCACATGGTAAAGGGCAATACCTGGCGCAAATTAGCCGTCGAAAACCGAATTTCTTCATGCATATACGGCATCTGAAATGCCACATTTCGCGCTAGTGCCCGCTCCACCCGCGATGCTTCCGCCATATCAAACTGCGCGAATGGCACCAGCGTCAGCCCCCGAATCGCCAGCGTTTCGCATAAAACCTGATGCACCAGCCCCATTGTCGGCGGCTCTTCGTTGACAATATTAAAGATTTTGAGCAGCGGTGTAGCCAGTTCGGGCTGCTGCGCCAGTTGTAGCATGGTGTTTACCACATAATCCACCGGCACCAAATTGAGCGTTGTTTGTGGGTCGCCTACTAATCGCGTGTTGACCGTGCCATCAAAATTTTTCTGCCGGTTTTCCAGATGCCTTCGTACCCGGTACAGGGCACTAATGACCTGATAATAAGCCGAATGGTTAAAAACTTGGGTTGTCTCCGAGCCAATGATAATTGCCGGCCGTAAAATAGTTACATCAAGCTGATAGCGGTGCTGCGCCTGCGCCACCACCTTTTCTCCCTCATGTTTTGACCATTCATACAGCGAACGAAACCCAGTGTCGCTGCCGTTGCTCACAATGGCCTCTGGCACCACCAAACAGTCGCGCCCGCTGCTGTAAGCAGTGGAAACGTGGAAGTAGCGGGGTGGCTCGGCAAGGTTAACACCGCGTACAAACCCTAAGATGTTTTTCACCCCGCCAATGTTAATGGCCTGAATATAGTCGCGTTCCTGTTCTTGATATTTGAACGTGGCAACGCAGTGCCATACTTCATCAATGGGCTGGCTGGCTTGGTCACACACCTTGTTGATGAGCGAAACGGCCGTTTCTTCTACATCCCCCAACACCACTACCAGCCTGGAAAAATCGGGTGGCGCGGTCGGGTTAACCTGCAAAATGGCACTTTGTAACCGGGAAACGGCCGTTTCCTCCTCTTCTCCCCGCACCAATGCCATCACCCGGCTCCCCCGCTGCAACAAACCATAGGCCAAATGACAACCCAAATAGCCAGTTGCCCCGGTTAAAAAAACAAGCTTCTCCTTCACACCCACATCTTCATCCTCTGCTTTCAAAAATTTGCCTGTGCCAGAGCCACTTCGTAAATTGCCCGGTTCTGCTGCACCCAATCGAGCTTCAATGCCTTAGTTGGCGCAAATAATTGCCGCGCTTGTGTTTCTTCCGTAACCCTAAATGGATACAGCTCAGAAACCTGGCTCAAATATCGCAACATATAGCTGTCAGGGTAGGGGTAGCGGTAGTCGGGCGGTTGCGGAGCTGCCACATGGACATGCACCTGGGCGAGCAAGGTCAGCGTGTTTACTGTTGCCGCCGCTTCTTCCCATAGCTCACGCCGCGCTGTTTCTTCCGGCGTTTCACCTGCCTCACAGTGGCCTCCGGGAATATCCCATCCACGTTTTACAAGCTGGGTCATCAGCAGTTGGTTGCCAACAAAGGCTAAAACCCCGACGCTGGTAATGAGTTCCTGCGGTGGCAAAACGTCCGTTAATGCCGTTCGCACCACGCTTGGCTGCGGCATCCACGGCAGATCGCGGTCAATCTGAATCAGTTCCATCTTGTAGCCTTGCGATTACTCCCGCCACATTTGCCGGTTGCCAATCAGGGGGTTTGAGCAATTTGCCGTCGGCGCGGCGTGGCCCACCCGCTTTTTGCATGTTGGCGCGGTGAACTTCGGCAAAAATTGGGTCAGGGTCAATCCCAAACGCCCACATTGCACCATACACCACATAGAGCAAATCAGCCAGTTCGTGCATCAACGGAGCGGCATCAATAATGTCACC
>JAGQGA010000296.1 GCA_020432595.1 Anaerolineales bacterium
GAAC
This sequence comes from Anaerolineales bacterium, assembly GCA_020432595.1. Next base: position 5 of record JAGQGA010000296.1, read on the forward strand.
CATTGCCAACGGCAACGTTTATGGGCGCGGGGCGTTAGACATGAAGGGCGGGCTGTGCTGCGCCCTCTTCGCGGCCAAAGCCATCCTCGATGCCGGGGTGTCGCTGCGCGGCAAGCTGATGATCCAAAGCGTGATTGGCGAGGAAGATGGTGGCGTGGGGACGCTGGCGGCGGTGGTGCGAGGCTACAAGGCCGATGGGGCAATTATTATGGAGCCAACTGAGCTAATGGTGGCTCCAGCACAGGCCGGTGCGCTGAACTTCCGTATTACCATTCCCGGCCGGGCGGCGCATGGAGCGATGCGGACGGAAGGGGTGAGTGCTATTGAAAAGTTTATGCCGATTTATGCGGCGCTGATGACGCTGGAAAAACAGCAAAACGAGTCGTTTGATGATCCGTACTATGCCGCCTACGATTTGCCTTACCCGCTGTGCGTGGGGACGATTCAGGCGGGAAGCTGGGCTTCGACGGTGGCGGAGAGTTTGACTTTTGAAGGGCGGTTTGGCATTGCGGTGGGGCAGGATGTGGCGGCGGCGCGGTGGCTGTTTGAGGAGACGGTGGCGGTGGCGGCGCAGGCAGATCCGTGGCTGCGGGAACACCCACCGACGGTGGAATGGTGGGGTGGGCAGTTTGCCCCGGCGCGGATTAATGAGGATGAGGCGGTATTAACGGCCGTTACCCAATCCTTCCATACCATTACCCACCAACCCGCCCGCATCCAAGGCATGACCTACGGAGCCGACATGCGGCTGCTCGTTAACGACGGCCACACCCCCACCATCATGTTTGGCCCCGGCGATGTGCGCCATGCTCACCAGCCCGACGAATTTGTGCCCATCGAAGATTTAAAGATGGTCACGCGCACGTTGGCACTTACCATTTTGCGCTTTTGTGGCTATGAGGAGATTGGAGATTAGAGATTGGAGATTGCGCCAATCTCCAATCTCTAATCTTCACTTGTGTTTTCCGCGACGATTTCAACCGCTCAGTGTTACATCTTCTGTAGGCAGAATTCTGGAGGACGCGATGCAAAAACAATATGGTCGAATCACGGGTTGGGGATCATATACACCGCCCCACATTCTCACAAATGAAGATATGGAAAAAATCGTGGATACGAGTCATGAATGGATTGTCCGCCGCACGGGGATTCACCAGCGTCATGTGGTTGGGCCGGAAGAAACCAACGCCACCATGTCTGTGGCGGCGGCGCAGGCGGCACTGGATAAGGCCAATATCCACGCCACCGACCTTGATCTCATCATCCACGCCACCACCTTTCAAGACCACATTACACCGCCCACATCCAGCCAGGTGCAGCACATGCTGGGGGCGCATAATGTGCCAGCTTTTGTTTTGACAACGGGATGCACCGGTTTTGTCTACGGTCTCAGCGTGGCGCAGCAATTTATTAGCACAGGGGCGTACCGCACCATTCTGATCATTGGCTCCGAAATTATTAGCCGGGGGCTAGACTGGACAGACCGCTCTACTTGTGTGCTGTTTGGCGATGCGGCGGCGGCCATGGTGATGGAAGCGTGCGATGAGCCATGCGGGTTGTTTGGATTCGATCTTGGCTCCGACGGTAGCGGCTATGACAAAATTATCATGCCGGCCGGAGGCGCAGCGGAGCCAGTGGGAGCCGATACGTTTGCCGCCGGCCGTCATTATTTGCAAATGAACGGCAGCGAAGTGTTTAAGTTTGCCTCCCGCGTACTTGGTAAAAGCTGCTATCGGTCGCTGGCAAGGGCGGAGATGACACTGGATGATATTGACTGGATTGTGCCGCACCAGGCCAACTTACGCATCATTCAGGCGGCGGCGCGGGACATGGATCTGCCGCTGTCGCGCTTTATCACCGTGGTGGATCGGTATGGCAACACCTCGGCGGCTTCCATTCCGCTGGCAATTTGTGATGCCATTGCTGAAGGCAAGATGAAGCCGGAAGACAAGCTGCTGCTGGTGAGCTTTGGCGCGGGACTAACCTGGGCATCGTGTGTGCTGCAAATGGCACCCAAGCTGGAGAAGGTAAAGGTGATGGCGGATTTAACGGCCGTTTCCCAAAACATTGACAGTCTTGCCGTCACCGCGCTATAATATCGCACGAATTGCCCAGGTGGCGGAATTGGCATACGCGGTAGGTTGAGGGCCTATGCCCTATGGGCGTGGAGGTTCGAGTCCTCTCCTGGGCACCACGAAAAAGTCGGAACTTGTAAGTTCCGGCTTTTTTTTTGCAAACTGAAAACAGGACGCAGATTTACCTGATTTGCCTGATGGACTTGATAATCAGGTGTATCAGGTAAATCTGTGTCCTATTCTCTTTTTATGGGCGCAAAACGGACATCTTCTTGCAAAATGCGGCGTAGACCTTCGGCGAGCGGTACTGATGGCTCAAAATGCAGCCGGTCGCGGGCGCAGCTGATGTCAGCCGCTAGGCGGGGCACCCCCCCTTGTTTTTCCTGGTTGTAGATGCGGTTGACCGAGCGCCCTGTCACCAGCTCCACCTCGTCCACTAGTGCCCTCATGCTTAGTTCCACCCCACTGCCGATGTTAATGTTGCTGCGGTTGATATGAACGGCCGTTGCTGCCGTCATCAGTGCCTGCGCCACATCCGTCACATAGACAAAATCCCGCGTTTGCTCCCCATTATCAAAAATCACCACCGAGCCACCCGTTAACGCCTGCTGCAAAAAGCGGGGGATAACGGGCGCGTGGGACAGCGGCAGGCTTTGGTTTGGCCCATAGGCATTAAAAATCCGCAGCGCCACCGTTTCAATTCCCCACAGTGCCCCAATCGTGTGGATATATTGCTCTGCCGCCCATTTGCTGACGGCATAGGGCGAGTCGGGGTGGGGTGTGGCATCTTCATGGACGGGCTGCTGTGGCTGGTAGCCATAAACCGCGCCGGAAGAGGTGAACACCACCCGGCGCACCCCCGTGTCGCGCATCGCCTCCATCAGGCTAACAGCCCCGCCCACGTTAACCCGGTTGTAGTCACGTGGGTGCATAACTGACTGCGCCACCGATACCCGCGCTGCCAAATGGTAAACACAATCAACATCGTAGAGCAATGACCACAAAAGCGGAATATTGTCTACATCACCCTGTGTAAAGGTAACGGCTGGGTGCAGCCGTGACTGTTGACCATTGCTCAAATCATCAAGCACGTGGACATGATGCCCATCTTGAACAAGTTTGTTGGCAAGGGCAGAGCCAAGAAAGCCTGCGCCGCCTGTAACTAAAAAACGCATGACGGGATCATAACTCATTGACGGTGAAACTAAAAGCAGGATGAAGGTCATTTGCCAGCTTCTCATTCTGGGCATATGATGCCGCAGCATATGACATTGTTCGTGAAATGGTTGCAAGGGATTCGCTGGCGGTGGCTGTGGGTTGGGCTGAAGCTGCTGCTGATAATGGCTGTTTTTGTGCTGCTGGCCGGGCCAGAGTGGCCGGCCTTTGGCGATCCTGCTTACCAACTGCAAACCATTGTGCAACAGCGCGGGTTTAACTTTTCCGCCTGGTTGGGGGCGGCGTATACGGCCAAGGCGGAGGGGGTGCTGGCGGAAGAAGAGATGTTTGTGGCAGAGGATGAGCAGCGGGCGATTGTGCTGGGCTATTTGGAGCTAATTGCCGAGGCAAACCGGCTGGAACGGGAGATTGCGCGGGTGTATACGGATGCGAGTGTGGTTGACCCGGCGGCGGAAACGGCCGTTTTGCAGACCACCCTCGAAGAAACCCGCGCCAACATTACCCAGCAGCAAACGCTGGCCGAAGCAATTGTGCAAGATCAAGTGGCCGCGATTTTGGCTGAGGAAGGGTTTACGCTAGGTGGGGCAACCTGGCCGCCAGTGCTGATGCAGATGACCCCGCTACCGTCGCTGCTGATTGTGTCGCCACGAGAGCGGATTGAGCGGGTGGAAGGGGTGTCGCTGGCGCACGGGCTCGATGCGGCGGTGTGGGATGAGATGGAAACGGCCGTTTTGTCCACCCTCAACCAATCCGCGCTGGTGGTTCCCATTGGCGGGCTGGGCACCTATCCGGCCATGATTACCGAAACGAGCAGCGTTAACTGGCTGGTGGAGGTAACGGCGCATGAATGGACGCACCATTGGCTGAATTTGCAGCCGCTGGGCTACAACTATTTGACCAGCAGCGAACTGCGGACGATCAATGAAACGGTGGCTTCGCTGGTGGGGGTGGAGGTAGGCCAGCGGGTGATCGCGCGATTCTATCCAGATTTTGTGCCGCCGGAAGTGGAGCCGGAGAAAGAGGGAGAAGAAACGGCCGTTTCTTCCGATCCACCTCCCTTTGATTTCCGCGCCGAAATGGCCGCCACCCGTATCCAAACCGACGAACTGCTGGCGCAGGGAGAAATTAAGGCGGCGGAGATGTATATGGAGGCGCGGCGGCGGGTGTTTGTGGCAAACGGCTACCAGATTCGCAAGCTCAACCAGGCGTATTTTGCGTTTTACGGGGCCTATGCTGACCAGCCGGGGGCAACAGGCAGCGACCCCATCGGCCCGCTGCTGCGCCAGCTTCGGGAACAGCGTTCATCGCTGCGGGCGTTTTTGGATGCGGTGGCACCCATCACCAGCCTGGCGGATTTGCAGCAGTTGGTTGAACAGAATAGCACCGAATGAGTGATATGTTGGCGTAGAGATAAGGGAAATTAGAGATTGGAGATTGGAGATTGATGAAGGCTCCCAATCTCCAATCTCTATTTATTTGTCTGCTTTTCCAGGGCAAAAACGGCCGTTTCTGCCCACCAATTTTCCCCCCAGCTTTGTTTTAACGGCCGTTCCCCCACCAAATAAACGCGCTGCCGCACGGCGATGTTGAACGTTTGGCAAAATTCGGTGAAGTCAGTGATGGTAAACGCCTGCCAGCGGCGGTCGGATTGCCAGTGGGGGGGGTAGTCGGTGGCTTGGGGAAAACGGCCGTTAACCAGCAAATGCAGCCGGTAGCGCCAATAGCCCCAGTTGGGAAAAGTCACAATGGCCTGCTTCCCCACCCGCAGCATCTCCTGGATGATGGTCCCCGGCTCGTTAAGAAAGGGAATCGTTTGGCTGAGAATGACAAAATCAAAGCTGCCGTCGGGATAATCCGCCAGCCCCTCCTGCAAATTTCCCTGCCGCACGCTCAGGCCGCGCCGCACACAGGCCAGCACCCCTGCCTCTGACAGTTCCACACCGCGCCCCAGCACCCGCTTGTGACGCACCAAATGCGCCAACAGCGCCCCATCGCCGCAGCCCAGGTCAAGGACGCGGCTTTTGGGCAGAATCAGGTCGGCCACTGCTTGCAGGTCGGGGCGGAGGGTGGGGTTGGAGATTGGAGATTGGAGATTGGTCATGTTGGATAAATGGGACGCGGACGAACACGGACGAACGCGGATGAATGACTGATAACTGGTTACTGGTTACTGATTACGGGCAATGCCACTTCCTCCTCACGCGCCAGCCGTTCGAGGAAGCTGGCGATGAGTTTGGTCATGGTGTCTACTTCGAGCAGGAAGGCATCGTGCCCCCAACTGCTTTGAATGTCGAGGTAGGAGATGTCGGCATTAACGGCCGTTAATGCCCGCACCAACTCCTTACTGTGATAACTCGGATACAGCCAGTCGCTGGTAAAGCTCACCACCAAAAATTTGAGATGCCCTGAATGAGCAAACGCCGCTGCCAGCGAACCCGTTTCCTCACTCAGGTCAAAATAATCCATCGCCTTGGTCACATACAGATAGCTGTTGGCATCAAAACGGCGCGTGAAGTTGTTGCCGTTGTATTTAAGATAGCTCTCCACGGCAAACTCCGACTGAAAATCAAAGCCATACCGCTCCCGCGTTTGCAGTCGTCGCCCAAACTTTTGGTGCATAGACTCTTCGCTGAGATAGGTGATGTGGCCGACCATTCGCGCCACCGCCAGCCCCGCATCGGGTTTCTTTTCGGCGGCGTAATAGGCACCATTGTTCCAGTATGGGTCGGCATAAATCGCCTGTCTCCCCACTTCGCTGAGGGCGATGAGCATGGGGCTGTGGCGGGCGGTGGTTGCCAGCGGAATGGCCGCCTTGAGCTTGGTGGGATGGTGTGCCGCCCATTCCAGTACCTGCATTCCCCCCATTGAGCCACCGGCCACGCACAAAAGCTGCTCGATGCCCAAATGCTCTACCAGACGCGCCTGCGCCCGCACCATGTCGCCAACGGTGACAACGGGGAAGCGCAGCCCGTAGGGTTGGCCGCTGGCGGGGTCAATGGTGGCAGGGCCGCTGGAGCCATAGCAACTGCCCAGAACGTTGCTGCAAATGATGAAGAAGCGGTTGGTGTCAAACGCCTTGCCAGGGCCAATGCAGTCGTCCCACCAGCCCGGCTTGTCGTCTCCAGCGTGGTAGCCGGCGGCATGGCCGCTGCCGCTAAGGGCGTGGACAATGAGGATGGCGTTGCTGCGGTCGGCGTTGAGCGTGCCATAGGTTTCATAGGCCAGGGTAACGGGGCTGAGGGTAGCCCCGCTTTCCAGCCGAAACGGCTCTTCCTGGGCAAAGGTGAACTGCTGCGGCTGGACGAGGCCGATGGAGTTTGCGGGAAAGGCCATGGGACGAGAAGTAGTCAGTAATCGGTAATCAGTAACCAGTACCGATTACCGATTACTGATTACTGATTACTAGTTTCTAACGCCTGATCCAAATCCCAGAGAATGTCCTCAACGTCTTCATAGCCAATGCTGAGGCGGATGAAGTCGGGGGTGACACCGGCTGATTGCAGTTCGGCTTCGCTGAGCTGGCTGTGGGTGGT
>JAGQGA010000297.1 GCA_020432595.1 Anaerolineales bacterium
AAAGATGTATTGCAATGTCTCGCGGTCGAATTGGTCAACGGATAAAATGTCTTGTCCGGCAAGACCGTTGGCATGGGGGCTATTAACGCCATTAACGGCCGTTTTCCCCATCATCTCAAAATCAAACAGTGGTTTTAATTCGGTCACATTCATGTTAGAAATCTCCTTTCTAATCTGAGGTTTGCAGGTGGCAAGTTACAAGTGGCAGGTCGCCTTGACAAAGCAACTTGCCACTTGCCACCTGTTACTTGCTACATTTCTGGAATCACTTCACCGCTGCCGGGCTGGGCCAGCAAACGGCCGTTTTCAAACACCGCCAAAAAATCCACCGTCCTGTCCAAAAAGTAGCGGTCGTGGCTCACCACAATCAGGCTGCCGCTAAACTGGTCGAGAAAAGCCTCCAATACGGCCAGCGTCTGTACATCCAGGTCGTTCGTCGGCTCATCCAGAATCAGCACGTTGGGCTGCTGCGCCAGCACGCTGAGCAAATACAGCCGCCGCTTCTCCCCCCCACTCAGCGACGAAATCCACGCCTGCTGCTGCGGCCGAGGAAAGAGAAACCATTCCAGCATTTGCGCCGCCTCAATCCGCTCCCCCTCCTGCGTGCGAATCAGCGGGGCGCGGTCGTTGATGAAGTCCAGCACCTTTTTGTCCAGCGGCAGCTCCCGGCTGTGCTGGTCGTAATACCCCACGACGACCGTCTCCCCCCACGTCACTGTCCCGGCATCGGCCGGCAGCAGCCCCACCAAAATGTCGAGCAAGGTGCTTTTGCCCACGCCGTTGGGACCAATCAGCCCAATGCGATCCCCTTTTTCCAGCGTAAAATCAAGGTCTCGGAACAGTTCGTTTGTCCCAAACGATTTGGACAACCCTTTGGCCGTTAGCACCTTCGTTCCCAGCCGACGGCTTGCCAGCGACATTGCCACCCGGTCATCGGCGCGGTCATAGCGAATTTGCTGTAGCTCTTCCACCCGCTGGATACGCGCCTTTTGTTTTGTCCCACGCGCAATGGCTCCTCGCTGTAGCCACGCCAACTCTCGCCGCAGTATTCCCTGCCGCTTTTCCTCGTCCGTCGCCAGCCGCTCCTCACGCTCGGCACGCTGCTCCAGATAGCGGGTATAGTTGCCGGGGTAGCTCACCAATTCGCGCCGGTTGAGTTCGATGATGCCGTTGGCAACCCGATCCAAAAAGTAGCGGTCATGCGTCACCATCAGCAGCGCCCCCGACAAATTGAGCAAATGGGTTTCCAGCCAGTCTACGGTGTCGGCATCAATATGGTTGGTGGGTTCATCGAGGATGAGCAGATCGGCTGGGTCAACCAGCCCCTGCGCCAATGCCACCCGCTTGCGTTCGCCGCCGCTAAGGGTGCCAACTTTGGCCGCAAATTGGGTAATGCCCAGCCGCGTTAGCACCGCCTTGGCTTCGGCCTCGGCCGCCCAGCCGTTGCGCCGATCCATCTCGTCGCTGATGGCGGCAAACTGCTCCTGAAGCTGTTTTTGGCGCGGGTTGGCTTGCAGCAGGGCGGTCATGCGCTCATAGTCGCGCAGCAGCCGGATGTGAGGGGCATCGCTGGTAAACACCTGCTCCAGCACGGTCAGGCTATCGTCTAGCTCCGGCTCCTGGGGCAAATAGCGAATGCGAACGCCGCCCCAAACGGTGCGCTCGCCGCTGTCGGCGGGTTCCAGCCCGGTAATGATGCGGAGCAGGGTGGTTTTGCCGCTGCCGTTCACGCCAATCAGCCCCAGCCGGTCGCCGCTGTTGATTCGCAAATTGACCTGGGTGAGCAACGGCCGTTCGCTAAACTGTTTGCTGATGTTTTCCAGGGTGATTAAATTCATGAGGACTGGCTTTGATCCATAATCGCCTGTAGCCACGCTGCTTCGGCCAGGTTTGCCCCAGTCTGGGGGTAGTGGCGGAGGGTGTCGAGGCCGGTAGCGGCTCTGGCGCGAGCGGCGGAAAGCTGGCCTTCGCGCAGCAGCACGGCGGCTTCGGCACGGCAGGAGAGGGGATGGTTGGTGCTGCGCCGCCGCAGCCGTTCCAGCCATTCCCGCCCTTCAACGGGGTTGTTTTGCTGGCAGGCGAGCAGGTACGCTTTTTCCAAAGTAAAGCGGCCAATGGCTCCGGGGAAACGGCTGGCGCGGAGGGCAAAGGCATCGTCGAGGAGGAGGTGGGCTTGGGCAAAACGGCCGTTATCCACCGCCCACTGATAGACCAACAGCCGCGCCATCATCCCTTCCGAGGAGGCATCCAGCCCCGTCATCACCTGCTGCACCATTGTTTCGTCCCAGTCGCGGGGACGCTGCCCCTGCACATCGACCGAGTTAAGGGCAACCAAAGCGCACCAACGTTTGGCTTCGGCTCCGTTTTGCAGCAGCATGAGAATGCGGCCACCATCAGCGGGCATCCCATTGGGGTAAGTGCCGGGTTTCATGGAGGTGAGGAAGAAGATGAGGGAGTAAACGGCCGTTATTGCCGCACACTCCCCCACCCAAGCCGGTGCGCCGGTCGGCAGCCCATAAAACAATCCCCCTGCCAGCAGCGCCAGCAGCAGGCTTGCCAGCGGCCCACCCAGGGCAAACAGCAGCATTCGGCGGCGCAAATCATAAATCTGTTCGGGAATGCTGGCCGCCAGCCCATTAAACGCTCCGCCCCGGCTTAGGCTAAGACGCAGCTTGCCCGTTTCGCGGCTAATCTTAAATGGCCCCACCACCAGCAAGTAAAAACGGAGCTTTGCCAGCCAGCCCCCCAGCAAATGCCCCAGTTCATGCACGGTTGAGGTTAGCAGCAGCAGTGCCGCCCCTACCACCAGCAGCCGCAAAAAGCTGCTAAACAAGCTGCTTTCCCCGGCCAGCCGTGCGCGAATGGCAATGCGGTTAATGTTGACCACCACGAGTGCCAACAGCCCATAGAGTGTGAGGTTGAACAACCATGCCCACGCCGTCACCAGCCACGATTGCGGTCGGCGGCGGTGGGTTTGCTCTAGTTCGCTGTTAACACTCATAAAAAAACGTTTCACAGAGGTTCGCAGAGGAAGCACAGAGGTTCACAGAGAGCTTGATTCCCTCTGTGAACCTCCGTGCCTTCTCCGTGTTTCTCCGTGAAACTGCGTTATTTAGCTAATAAATGCGCCACAACATCGCGCTCTTCGCGCAGCTCGTTGAGCGTGGCCTGGATTTTGCTTTGGGCAAAGTCGTTGAGCGGCACATCTTGGACGATGCTGTAGCCACCTTGTCCGTCGCTGACTATCGGGAAGGAGAAGATGAGACCTTCGTCAATGCCATAGCTGCCGTCGGAGGCGACAGCGGCCGAAAACCAGTTGCCGTCTGGGGTTTTGGCTTCAAAGCTGCGAACGTGGTCGAGGGCGGCGGAGGCGGCAGAGGCGGCAGAGGATTTGCCGCGTGCTTGGATGACAGCAGCACCTCGCTTTTGCACGACGCTGATAAATTCGCCGCGCATCCATTCCATGTCGTTGATGACTTCGGGGGCGGGACGGCCGTTAATTTTGGCATTTTCCCCGTCGGGATACTGGGTGGCACTGTGGTTGCCCCAAATGGTAACGTTGCTTACCTCGTTGACCGTCACCCCGGCCTTTTGCGCCAGTTGAGCATAAGCCCGGTTTTGGTCGAGCCGGGTGAGAGCGCCAAACCGCTCACGCGGAATGTCGGGGGCGTTGTTCATGGCGATGAGGCAGTTGGTGTTGGCGGGGTTGCCCACCACCAGCACACGCACATCAGACGCGCCGCGCTGGAGTGCCTGCCCTTGCCCGGTAAAGATGGGACCGTTTGCCAAAATCAGGTCGCCGCGCTCCATACCGGCGCTGCGCGGGCGTGAGCCAACCAGCAGCGCCCAGTTCACGCCGTCAAAAGCAACGTTGGGGTCATCGGTGACAACCATTTTTTCCAGCAGCGGAAAAGCACAGTCGTCCATTTCCATAACCACCCCTTCCAATGATGGTAGTGCCGGGGTGATTTCCAGCAGATGCAGATGGATTTTGGTGTCCATGCCAAAAACTTCGCCATTGGCGATACGCGGCAGCAGTGAGTAGCCAATCTGCCCGGCCGCGCCTGTAACAGCAACTTTAACAACTCGTGACATGATGTTTTTTCTCCTTAAACCGGTTGGGGTTGCCAAGCTTTGTTCTGGCACCACTGCCTGCTCGCAACCCCAATCGTTTTTTGTAAAGGTATCTCTTGGATAATGGGATTATCGCCCATTGGCGTAAAGTGGCAAGTACGGTAAACAGTAAACAGTAATCGGTAAACAGTAAACAGTAATCAGTTGGGGGTCACTGATTACCGATTACCGATTACTGATTACTATCCTCCCCGCTGGCGCACCACCTCGTAGAGCAGCAGGGCGGTGGCGGTGGATAGGTTGAGGCTGTCGGCGATGCCGTGCATGGGGATAACGACGTGGGTGTCGGTTTGGGCAAGCCAGTCGTGGCCGAGACCGTGGGCTTCACTGCCCATGACGATGGCGACGGGGTCGTGCATGGGAACATCGGTGTAGCTGGTTTGCCCGGCGGGGGTGGCGGCAATGATTTGGATGTGGCGTTGGCGGAGCCAAACGGCCGTTTCTTTTACCCCGCTCACCGCCACCGGCACATGAAACAGCGTCCCCAGGCTGGCTCGCACTACGTTGGGGTTAAATATGTCGGTGCTGCTGTCACCCGTCACAATCACCCCGTCCACTCCGGCGGCATCGGCTGTACGCAGGATAGCTCCCAGGTTGCCCGGCTTTTCCACGTTGTCCACCACGACGTAAAATGGGTTGGCCGCTCGGGGCAAATCGGCCAGCCGGGTCGGCCAATAGGGGACGGTTAGCACCACGCCACCGCTTTCGCCACGATAGGCGATTTTTTGAAAAACGGCCGTTGTGATCTCCACCCACTCGGTTCCCCGTGCCGCCACCTGCCGCAGTTGTGCCGCCATTTCTTGGTTGGTGAGCAGTTCGGGGCAGACAAAAACGGCCGTTGGCACCACGCCCGCTGCCAATGCCCGCAGCACTTCACGCTCCCCCTCCACCAGCGTCAGCCGCGCCGCGTCCCGCTGCCGCCGGTTGTTGAGCTTAACAAGTTGTTTAATACGGCCGTTTTGCAAACTAGAGATCATTATTACTTGTTGAGATTGGAGATTAGAGATTGGAGATTAATCAGTGCCAATCTCCAATCTCTAATCTCTATTTAAAGCAAAGTAATAAACCCAAACTCCCGTTCCGTCCCCGTCAAAGCCTTGATGTAATCTTTGGCAAAGAAATTTTTGATTTGCAGGAACACCGCCTCATAAAACGGGTCGAGCTGCCCGCGCGCCCCTTCGGGAATGCGAATCTCACGCCCGTTTAGTCCCAGTTTGACAACAAAATGTTCACCTACTTTCTTGATGAAGAAGCTCAGCACAAAGGAGCTTGGATAGGAGCGCCCTTGATCATGCACCGCCAACTCTACGCCAAAGTGCCAAAATGACTCATCCCCCATCCGCATAGCTCCAGCAAGGGCATAAAAGCGATTGGAGGGGTCAAACTCTTCTCCCAGTGGAATGTAGGTGATCTCCTGGTCTTGCGGCCATTCGAGATAATCAACCATGCCAAAAACCAGTTCGCGCGCAAAATCGCGGCATGTTTCCTCATACTCATTAAACGTGCGCCGGGCTTGGCTATATGCCAGACAAATCTCCTCAAATTTACTCATGTAAACATCCTTGCCGTTGTGGTGGCATCAACAGGAAACCCTACGTCTTATGATTTTCGCCTTAGACCGGGTGCTGCCAGTGCCTCATCGCTTGACCAGGTGGAAATGGGGAGTGAAGGTTTGTCCTCTTCCGTTTTCAGCCAATCGCGCATGAGCAGAATGGTCGTGGTACTGAAAACGATGCCGCCCAGCACCCAAATCAGCATCGAGCCTACATTATAGTCGTTGATGTCTAGCCCGGAAAAATGGAAGGTTTGGGGGTAGAGAAAAACGGTTTGGGGGTTGATGAGCAAGATTAACCCTACGATTTTGATGGGTGCGGCTCCAATGATGGTGTAGGCGGCGCGAGCCAGGGGGGGGATGGGGGGATGCCAATATGGGTAAGCCTGGGTAATGTGCCACCAGTAGAGCAGCGCCGTCCCCAACAGCATCGGGATTTCGACCCAACGCAGCAGGGGGTGCAGAAGGGTAGCTTGGTGAATGAGCGGGTCGTACCAGAGCCAAAAGGTGGAGATAAAGAGCAGCCAGGCGACACCGCGATTGGTAAACGGCCGTATTTTTGCCACAAACGGCCGTTTTTCCTCCAACCAACCCCGCCATCCATCCGGCAGCCCGGCCAAAATCTGTGGCAGCGGGTTGGCCGCCATCAGCAACGCCGGAATCCAGGCGATGAGCAGCAGATGTTGCGCCACGCGCAGAGAAAAATATTGGCTGGCAAGCTGATGAAACGGTGTTGCCAGGGCAAGCAGCAAAATGGCAATTCCGGCAGTGAAAGACGTGGCCGATAGCCTGCTGCTTGGCACCAGGTGACGACCACGACCATAGTAAAAGGTGGTAGTCAATAAAACGGCCGTTATGCCTAATCGCCAAATCCAAATACCCATTAGAACATTTTAGCAAGGGTAACGGCCGTTTGACAATGGGTTTACAGAATTCTTACTTGCCCCATGATCGTGACATCATAGCCAGGGAGAGCAGAAACGGCCGTTCTCACTCCCCCATCATGCAGCAAATCCAGCAGCGGCTTCAATTGTTCGCTTTCATAGTGGGCAAGCGGGATAACCAGCTCATACTGCTCATGCGCCAGCGGCACAAAGCCG
>JAGQGA010000298.1 GCA_020432595.1 Anaerolineales bacterium
GCCCTATAAAACATGTCATTCCGAGGTCCCCCGAGGAATCCCGCTCTTATTTGGCGACGGGAACGGGATTTCTCCTCGCAGACTCGTCGAAATGACATTTGTTAGGCAGCTAATAGGTGGCCGAGACTGAACAGGATGACGAAGGCAAGGGTGGTGAGCGACATCTGTTTGAGCCAGGGGTTGAGCTTCATGGGGGCGGAGGGTTGGCTGTTGGCAACGGCCGTTCCGTTCCTGATCAACAGCGGTGTCACCAAAACAAACAAAAATTGCCACACGCTGGCAAAGTTGAGCAGCACATAGGCCAGTGCCGTGAGCATGGCCAAGGCCAGCAGCAGCCAATGATAGCGCACCGCCTGCGCCCGCCCAATCCGCACCGGGATTGACCGCTTGCCAGCGATTTTATCCGATTCAATGTCGCGGATATTGTTGACGTTTAGCACCGCCACTGCCAGCAAGCCACAGCTTGTGGCGGGCAAAATGACAGCGGGGTTAAAAACCAAGGTGTGGAGAAAGTAGGTGCCAATCGTCCCCGCCCAGCCAAAAAAGATCAGCACCATGAGGTCGCCCAGCCCAGCGTAGCCATACGGCCGTTTTCCCGCCGTGTAGGTGATGGCCGCGCCAATGGCCGCCGCCCCCAGCAGGATAAAAATGACAAACAGAAACGCGCCGCCACTGCCAAAGGCTGCCCACAGCAGTGCCAGCCCTGACAAAACAGAGAGTAGCGCAAACAGCCCCATGGCGCGGCGCATGGTGGCGGGGGTGATTTGGCCGCTTTGCACGGCACGCTGGGGGCCACCGCGTTTAATGCTGTCGGCTCCGTGAACGGAGTCGCCGTAGTCGTTGGCGAGGTTGGAGAGGATTTGCAGGAGAACGGCCGTTAAGACCGCCAACAGCAGGATTGACCAACGAAAACGGCCGTTGGCCGCTGCCAACGCCGACCCCAGTACAATACACGCCACCGCCAGCGGCAAAGTGCGCGGGCGCATGGCGCTAATCCAGACTTGTGTTTTGGTAGGTGTTGTGGTTGTCATAGGTCAAGATTATAGCAGGTAACAGGTGGCAAGTAACGAGTGATTTGCCAATGCTACTTGCAACTTGCCACTTGCTACTTGTCCTCAACCCCACTATCCTACCGATTATGATCAACAAACCTCTCCTTATTTATGATGGTGACTGCGGCTTCTGAGAAAAGTCGGCGCGTCTCGTGGAGACGTGGCTGCCGGGGCGTGTGGATGTGCGCCCCTGGCAAATGATTCCAGAGCAGTTGGCGACGCTGGGGCTGACGGCTGAGGATGGGATGACGCAGGTGTGGTTTTGGGAAAACGGCCGTTTGTTTGGCGGTGCCGAAGCGGTCAATCGGCTGCTGCGCCATCTATGGTGGCTCAGACCGTTTACCTATCTTTACTACCTGCCCGGCATCAAACAGCTACAAAATTGGGGCTACCGCTGGGTTGCTGACAACCGCTATCGTTTACCCGGCAGCACCCCGGCCTGCGCCATTCCTCCTAAAACAGCCAACCAGTATGGGGTTTTGCCGTTATCGAGCGAGAAGCCGGCCGATGAGGTAGCCGAGGAAAACGGCCGTTAATCCCCCCAGGTTGCTGCCAACCATGTAGATGAGGCCGATTTGCAGCCGCCCTTCTTGCAGTAGCCGTAAGCTTTCCAGGGCATAGCTGGAGAAAGTGGTGAAGCCACCGAAGATGCCGACAAAAAGGAAAACGCGCTGGTTGGGGCTAATTTGCCACTTTTCAAAAAGCTGCCAGCAAAGGCCAATGAGCAGCGAGCCAACCAAGTTGACGGCAAGGGTGCCCCAGGGCAAGTTGCTGCCCCAGCGGTTGAGAGTAAACTGGGCAACGGCAAAGCGGAGGGTGGCTCCAATGGCTCCTCCGGCGGCGACGGCGAGGTAGGGTTGCATGGGTTAGAGTGGTTGGCGGAAAACGGCCGTTAATCGCTCAATCCCATCCACAATCCGCGCCTCGTCATAAAAGGCAAAACAGAGCCGCACATAGTCGCGCAGCCCGTCTTGGCTGGAAAAAGCGTAACCGGGCTGGAAGCCGACCTTGTGCGCCTTTGCTAACTCGCGCAGTTCCACAGCATCGCTACCGGCGGGGAGGCGCAGCCAGAAAAAATAGCCCCCCTCTGGTGTTGTCCATTCCACCTTGCCCACCAAATGCTGCCGCAGTGCCCCATCCATTGCCGCAATTCGGCTGCGGTAGGTTTGGCGCAAATAGGCCAAATATTGCTCCTGCAACCCTAGCTCTAGCACCGAGCGCACAATAGACGAGGCAAAATGGTTGAGCGAGCCGCCGCTTTCCACCACGCCGCTGTGGAAAAACTTTTTGATCAACTGTGGCGCAGTGTGCATCCAACCCACGCGGATGCCGGGGGCGAGGATTTTGGCAAAAGTGCCAATGGCGATCACGGTGCCACTGTCTATGTAGGCTCCAAACGACGGTGGAGGAGGCGTGTCACCGTAGTACAACATTTGGTACACCTCATCGGCAGCAATGAGAAAACCGTGCTGCTGGCTGAGAGCAACCAGTTTTTCCCGCCGCTCCTGGGTGAGGGTGAAGCCTGTTGGGTTGTGGAAGCTGGGAATGGTGTAAATGAAGGCGGGTTTGTGCGTTTGCAATGCCTCCTCAACTAAATCTACCCGCAGCCCATACTGGTCAACGGGGATGCTGATGACGTTGAGTTCATGGTCAGCAAAGATGATGCGGGCGAGGAAGTAGGTGGGTTCTTCAACAAAAATGGTGTCGCCGGGTTTGGTGAAGAGGGTACAGATCATGTCTAGGGCTTGGGAGGCGCTGGCGTTGAGAAAGAGGTGTTCGTAGTTAACGGGAAAACCATACTGCTGGGTGAGGAAGTTGGCGAGGGCGTAGAGGAAATAGCCGTCGCCCGCTTCGATGCCGTAGTTGAGGATGCCGGTGTCGGGTTGTGACAAACGGTGCTCAGCGGCCTGGCGCATGATGTCGAGCGGCAAAATATTCATGTCGGGCTGACCAACGCCAAAATCGGTGAAGTCGGGCGGGACGTTAGCCTGGGTGGTGTAGAGTTGGGGCATGGGAACTCCTGAAGAATGAGATTGGTTATAGGAGATTGGAGATTGTGAACCTTCATCAATCTTCAATCTCCAATCGCTACTCTCCTGATTTCCTGTAACTATATCCCGTTCTGCCAGGGATGAAAAATTGGCAAATTGGGCGGGGTGGCGTAGCATGGTGGGCTATGACGACGACTTCTGAGGGTTCTGTTGATGTGGTATCGGTACGTCGGCTGCTGGGTAGTTCGCTGGTGATGCGGCTGCTGGTGGATACGAGCGTACAGTTGTTTTATCCGTTTTTGCCTTTGTTTGCGGCGGGGTTGGGGATAACGGCCGTTTCGATGGGTCGCCTGGTTGGTTTGCGGACGCTGATTGGGCTGTCGGCACCGCTGTGGGGGGCACTGGCTGACCGACACGGCTACCGAGTGGTGATGAACGGCGGACTGTGGGGGATTGTGGCTGGGCTGGTGCTGGTAGGAATAAGTCCACCGCTGACGACGGGGCTGGGGTTGGTAACGGCCGTTTGCGGCATGATTTTGATGGGTGCAGGGATCAACGCCTTTGTACCCAACCTCTTCGCCTACCTGAGTGCCCAACTGCCCTACAGCCAGCGGTCACGGGGGCTGGGGCTGCTGGAAATGGCGTGGGCAGTGGCCGGTATTGTGGGGGTCTTCCTGGTGGGGTGGAGCATGGATCGCTGGGGGTGGCGGGTGCCGCTGCTGGTGTTGGCAGGGCTGCTGCTGGCAAGCAGCGTTGCCATGCGGAGCTTCCCCAAGACCAAGCGGGATCGGACGGTGGGGGTGAAGAAAACGGCCGTTTCCTGGGGTAAACGACTGGCTGATTTTGTAGATTTGGGGGAAAACGGCCGTTCGGCCTGGGCCGTCATTTTTGTCGTCACCCTTATCATGTTTGGTGCTTTTCACCTATTTGGTACCTATGGGCAGTGGCTGTTTGTGGAATACGGGCTGGAAGCACGGGAACTGGGCATAGTGGCACTGCTGATGGGCATTGCCGCCTTGTGTGCCAGCAGCAGTATTAGCCTGTTTGGTGACAAAATTGGCAAGCGGCGCGGCGTGTGGCTCAGTTCGCTGCTGGCAATTGGGGCGTTTTGGCTCTTGCCCTTGCTCAATGTGGGGCTGGTGTCGCTCATTAGTGGGATGTTTGTGGCGCACTTTTTGTTTGAATTTGCCGTGGTCAACACTATGATTTTAGCAACGGAGCAGGCACCGGCGCAGCGGGGCAAAATGATGACCATTTGGGCAGCGGCCGGGACGGTGGGGGTGACGATTGCCAATTTGACCGGCCCACCAACTTATGAGGCATTTGGCGCAATTGGGCTGACGATACCGGCAGGAGCAGCATTTTTGCTGGTGTGGCTGCTGGTGCAGATAGTCGTAAAGGAAGATGAAGGGGATTGAGGGGGTGGAGATTAAGAGACTGAGAGATTGAGAGACTCATCTCCCAATCCCTTCTTGACAAGGAGTGTGAGAAAGTGGAAACGAATGAAATACGAATCAACGGCGACCGCCTGTGGCAGCGGTTGATGACAATGGCGCAGATTGGGGCCACGGCGAAGGGCGGGGTGTGCCGGGTGACGCTGACGGATGAGGACAAGGCCGGCCGTGACCTGTTTGTGAACTGGTGCGAAGCGGCGGGGTTGACGATTACCGTAGACGAAATGGGCAACATTTTTGGTCGGCGCGCTGGGCAGAATAACGATTTACCACCTGTTCTGGCCGGAAGCCATCTGGACAGCCAGCCAACGGGGGGGAAGTTTGACGGGGTGTATGGGGTGCTGGCGGCGTTGGAAGTGGTGGAGACGCTCAACGACCACAACCTTATTACCGAAGCACCGCTGGAGATTGTGTCGTGGACAAATGAAGAGGGGGCGCGGTTTACTCCGGCGATGGTATCGTCGGGGGTGTGGGCGGGGCTGTTTTCCCTAGAATATGCATATGGGCGGGAGGATAAAAACGGCCGTTTTCTCGGTGACGAACTCCAGCGCATTGGCTACAAGGGGGAATTGCCAGCCCGCCACCGCCCGCTCACGGCCGCTTTTGAACTCCACATCGAGCAGGGACCAATTTTAGAATACGAGGGGCGGCAAATCGGCATTGTGACTGGGGTGCAGGGGGCGCGTTGGTATCATCTGACCATCCCCGGCAAGGAGTCGCACGCGGGGTCAACCCCGATGAATGTGCGGCATGACCCGGTAAAAACGGCCGTTTCTCTCCTCGGTCGCGCCTACGCCATTGCTGAAAAATACGAGCCAGACATTCGGTTGACGTTTGGCGATTTACGGCCATCGCCAGGGGTAGTCAACACCATTCCCGGAGAACTGCTGGTGACGGTTGATTTGCGCCACCCCAGCGAGGCGGTGCTCGATGAGGTGGAGGGATTATTTACCAAACTGGCTGAAGAACATGGGGCCAAGCTGGTGAATATTTGGACATCGGAGGCGGTGGTTTTTGCGGAGAAATGTGTGCAGGCGGTGGAAACGGCCGTTTCTATCACCGGCTACAGTGCTCGACGCATCACCAGCGGGGCTGGGCACGACTCCGTTTACCTTTCACGGGTCGCCCCCACCAGCATGATCTTCATCCCCTGCGCCGATGGCCTAAGCCATAACGAGCTGGAAAGTGCCACGCCGGAAGACGTGGTGGCTGGAGCCAACGTGCTGCTGCACGCCGTTTTGGCCGCTGCACAACCGTAGGTCAATTTCGCGGGGTGTCTATAAAACGCAAAGCAACGTTAAGAGGCTCAAATTTCCAATCGCTCCGTCCCCTGTTCGGTGTTAAAATCGAGGCATGGGAACACAACAGAAACGGGTAAAAACAACGGCAAAAGCGACAAGTTCGCCCACAGCGGGAAGTACTGGGCTGCGGTTGGGGCTGGCCTTGCTGCTGCCGCCGCTGCTGGCGGGGCTGGTGGGGATTGCGACGGGACGGTTAACGGCCGTTTCCGACCTCACCAACCAAGCCACCGCCCTGCCGCTGCTGGCCGTCCTGGGGATCAGCAGTTGGTTTTTGGGGCTGCGCTGGTATGGGCTGGCAGGGATGGGGCTGCGGGGAAAACGGCCGTTATTTGCCAGCATCGGCTTTGCCGTCTTGGGCTGGGTCGCCCTGCTGCTCATTCGCATCTACACCGTCGAAAGCGAAACGCTGGGGACAGGTTTTCGGCAGTTCAGCTACCTATTGCTCTTTGAAGCGTTCGCCGTACAGCTTTGGGTTTTTGGGCTGCTGTTCCACGCCTTGGCCGACTGGCGCGGCCCGCTAACGGCCGCTTTTGGCAGCGGCATCCTCTTTGGCATGACTGCCTTTCTGCTGTTTCAGGAACCCGCCTACTCCGACGGCAGCAGCCTGCTCTATTTTGGCGCGTGGGGCATTTTCTACGGCATCATTCGGCTGCGAACGGGCAGCTTGTTGGGAGCGGTGCTGGTGCAGGCGCTGCAAAGTTTTACCGCCTGGGTGGTGCTGCAGCCCGTTGCCAGCCCCGACCCGGCACAGTTAGCGGCGCTGCATTGGATAACGGCCGTTTTGTACCTCATCTTCATCTGGCGGCTGTGGCCGAAGCGAGAGGACGATTACCGTGTCTGATCTGCGCGTGGGACTGGATGAACGGGGGCGGCTGGTGGGGGCGGTGCTGGCCGCCAGCCAATGGCCGCTGCTGGAGCAGGCGCAGCAGCCCCACGCCACCCACGCTTTTGCCAAGCAGGCGCAGCGGTGGGGGCAGCCA
>JAGQGA010000299.1 GCA_020432595.1 Anaerolineales bacterium
ATACACTCTATGCTCAAGGCTATCATCTCGTCGCTAAATAGGCAACTATGTTATAGTTTTCACAAACGACTTGATACTGCCGTCTGCTAGGGGGCAAAGAGAAAGCTTTGCCCCCTTTATGGCTCAAAAAATAGATTTAAACATGAATATACCCTTCACTGACGAGGACGGAGGTGCCGGCCATGTAGACGGCGGTGACGGTGTTGTCTTGTTTTTCACAACGGCCGTTTAACACGCTGGGTCGTCCCATTTCCACACCTTGGGCGATGCGGTAGGAAAAACGGCCGTTTTCCTGCGGCTGGTAATGAGTCAACATGCCCACCAGGGCGCAGTTGGCGCTGCCGGTGGCCGGGTCCTCAAACGTGGTGCCACCGACGGCAGCAAACATGCGGGTATAGAGGTCAAAATCACCGCTGCTTTGGCTGTAAATGTGGAAGAAGGGGAGCAAGCCTTGCAGGTCAATGGCCGACAAGGCTTCGTGGTTGATTCTGGCTTTTGCCAGTGCCGCCCGGTCTTTTAGCTCCGTGATGACAAATGGTAGGCCAACCGAGGCAATTTGTGGGGCGTGAGTTTGCTCCACGATGTCGTCGGGGGTGAGGGAAAGCACGGCGGCTAGTGCCTCAACAGGGAATGTTTGGCCTAGCGAAAGGGGTTCGGGGGCTTTTAGCTCGCACCACAACGGCTGTTCCGGTTCGCGGCGAATGGTGATGGGCACCAGCCCCGCTTGTTCTTCAAAGGTAATTTCAGTGGTGGTGTCAAAATCACCCAACTCGCCAATGGTCGCCAGCACAAAGGCGGTGCCGATGTTGGGGTGACCAGCAAAAGGCACCTCTTGGTCAGTGGTGAAAATGCGAACCTGGCGAGTCTGGCCGTGCTGGGCGGGCAGCACAAAGGTGCTTTCGGAGTAGTTGAACTCGCGGGCGATGAGCTGCATTTGCTCGCTGGTCAGGCCGCTGGCATCGGGCAGAACGGCCAGCGGGTTGCCGCCAAAGCGGCTGTCGGTAAATACGTCGCAGGTGTAGAAGCGGTAGCGCATAGGATTAAGCGTTTTGACAGGATTTACAAGATTTACAGGATTGTTTTATCCTACAAGCCCTGCCAAAAAATATTTCAAAGGTAGTTCAAAGCGTGGCCTTGCAAAAAGATGGCGCGGTCAACGGATTCGAGCCGCAAGGGGGTCAGCTTTTCCGATTCGGGGTCTTGGCGGTAGCGGGTGAAGCCGTCGGCGGTGGCGAAGGAGAGGATGTGGATTTCGTCGGGCAGGGGCAGGTCACCGCTGACGGTGGTGGGTTTGATGATTTGTTCAAAACGGCCGTTATGCCGTTCCATCACCCGCGCCGCCTGCCGCTCATATTTGTGAAACAGTGCCTCCTTGCCCGGTTTAAGGTAAATCAAGACGGTGAAATAAACACGTTCGTTCATTGGCTGAATTTTACCGGGGGGATGAGTGATGGGCAAAAACGGCCGTTTTGGAGGATAATCTATGCAACCGATTCGGATTGGAGAGTGAAGAAGTGGATTCCAAAACCATTGTATTGATTATTCGCTGGCTGGTTATCATTGCCATGCCTTTTTTTCTGGGACTAGGGATGATTCGTGCCGTGCTGGCCTGGGATTATCCCCGCTTTGAATATGGCCGCATTGCCCCCGATGCCTATGGCTTTACGCCGGAGGAGCGGCTGGACTTGGCCCACGCCACGCTTGACTACATGCAACGGCCAGAGCCGGCCGAACAGGTGATTTACCTGCTGGAAGATTTGCGAATTTCGGCGACGGGCGAGCCGCTGTATAACGAGCGCGAAATCGGCCATATGCTGGATGTCAAGCACCTGACCGATGCCATTGCCCGCACGTGGCGAGTGGCGGCGGTGATTGTGGTTGGTGGCTTGCTCTATTTGCTGCTACAGCCCGCGTTGCGTCCGGCTGGCTACCGCGCCATCATGCAGGGGGGACTGGCAACGGTCGTTATTTTGGCCGCTATTGCTCTGCTGATTGTCCTGGGCTGGAGCTTTTTCTTTGTCCAGTTCCACGAACTCCTCTTTCCCCCCGGCACCTGGACGTTTTACTATACCGATGGCCTGATTCGTCTTTTCCCGGAACAGTTTTGGTTTGATGTTGGGGTCATCATCAGCGGCGGGGCACTGCTGCTGGGTGTTGTTGTGGCGGCTTTGGGGCGGTGGCTAGTTAATCTTAAATGAGTTGTGGCTGTGTGCAGAGAAGTTCAACTTCTTGGAGAAGTTGAACTTCTAGTCGTGGGGCGTATGAAGTACATTGTAATTACGGGGGTTTCGACGGGGATTGGCTATGCAACGGCCGTTTCTCTGACCCAAGCTGGCTATCATGTTCTTGGCAGCGTGCGTAAAGAGGCTGACGCGCAACGACTGCGGAGCGAATTGGGGGGGAATTTTACGCCACTGCTGTTTGATGTGGTGGATGGGGAGGGGATCAAAACGGCCGTTTCCCAAACTCGCGCCATTGTCGGTCAACATGGCCTGGCCGCCCTCATCAACAACGCTGGCATCAGCGTCGCTGGCCCTTTGCTCCACATGCCGCTGGCCGAGTTCCGGCAGCAGTTTGAGGTCAACCTGTTTGGGCTGCTGGACGTGACGCAGGCGTTTTTGCCGCTGCTGGGCACAGAGCGGCAGTTTCCGCCGGGGCGCATCATCAACATCAGCTCCCTCAGCGGCCAAATCGCCTACCCGTTTATGGGTGCCTATGCCGCGTCCAAACACGCCCTGGAGGCACTGTCCGACGCGCTGCGACGGGAGTTGCTGCTGTATGGCATTGATGTGGTGGTTATTGAGCCGGGGACGGTGCAAACGCCAATTGTGGGGAAATTTGCCGAGCAAATCGGCCGTTATTTGCAAACGGATTACGGTGAGGTGTTGACCAAGGTGGCTGCGGAAGCAGCCGGACGGGAACACAGTGCCATGCCGGTGGAAAAGGTGGTGCGGGTCGTTGTGCAGGCGTTGGAAGCCAAACAACCGCACACCCGCTACCCCATCCCGCGCCGCTGGCTGACGGGCTGGCTCCTCCCCCGCTGGCTGCCCGACCGCTGGTTTGATTATATGGTCGGCCGGCAGCTTGGGCTTTAGGTTAGCTGCTCTTTTTCCAATCGCTCTGCCAGCCAAATTTTGATAACCGATTGGCGCGAAACACCAAACTTTTTTGCTGCTTTGTCCAATGACTCTATCATCCAAACAGGAAAATCAACGTTGACGCGACGTTGCTCTAGCCCCGGCTGGCGTACCGATGATAGATCAAAAAATTCCAATACGGACTCATCTTCGTCAAACTTTTCATCAAGCTCAGATGCTTTCATAGAGTGCGATTTCCTCTGGTCATGAACGGCGGAACGATATGATACGAATGCGATTTTCTCGATATGTTATGATTCCCGACCAATATTTGTTGTCTATTTTGCCAATAACCATGAACCTGGGTTCATCTTGTGTTCTGGCTTGAATTTCGATGTGCTTTGTGTCAAGCCACAGGGCTTGAGCTGACTCAAAGTTAATGCCGTGCTTTTGCTGGTTGATTTGGCTTTTGTTGGGATCATACTCGAAACCCATAGTATAATTATTATACCAAAACCACGGCAGAAATTGTAGAGACGCAAAATCTTGCGTCTCTACAGGAATGATTGGTTTTTCTATCGCTGCAACAGTGGCAGGTAGAGGGTATGTGTCAGAAAGGGGTTGGAGAATTTCGGGTCATGGATAAAGCTGTCATCGGTGAGGGTTTGCAGAAAGGCGACGAGGGCAGCTTTTTCGGTGTTGGTTAGGTTAAGGCGGCGGGGCTGGCCGTTGGGGGTGCGGAGCCGGGGGTCAAGATTGGGGTGGGGCTGCACGCCTGAATTGTAAAATTCAACGACTTCGGCCAGGGTGGAAAAACGGCCGTCGTGCATATATGGCCCTGTTACCTCGATGTTTCGCAGCGATGGTACCTTAAACTTGCCGTTATCGGCTGGATTTCCCGTAACACCCCCTAACCCAGCGTCCGTGGTGACAGCATCCAGCCCATTGTTGGTTGATTCTTCGGCCACAAAGGCATCTGTTCTGTGGCACGCATTGCAGTTGCCGCGCCCGTTAAACAGTTGCCGTCCCAGATTTTCCTGCGGGGTGAAGTTGCTAAAGTTGCTTGCCACGCCCACATCATATTTGGCCTCGTAAGAAACCATCGCCCGCACAAATTGGGATAGTGCCAGCGAAATGCGCTCGGAATTGATTTCGGGGGTGCCAAAGGCTTGCTCAAACAGGGGCGGGTAAAAGGAAGTTGCCTGTAGTTTGGCAACCATTTCGTCCAGGGTTAGCCCCATTTCCACGCTGTTTTGAATGGGCTGTAGAACCTGATCTTCTAATGTTGCCGCCCGTTCATCCCAGAAAAAGGTGCCGGGCTGAAAATAACGGGCATCGGCCAACGACATTGCGTTGCGGGCGGTTAGCCCACCTGCAAAGCCCGTGCTGAGTGCCTCAGGGTCGCTGAAGCTGTGGCTTTGCTGGTGGCAGGAAGCGCAGGAAATGGTGTTGTTAGCCGACAGTCGCGTGTCGTAAAACAAAACGCGGCCTAAGGTTGCCCCCTCATTGGTGATGGGGTTGTTGGCGGGGGTGTTGTCCTGGTTTACAACGGGGGGGCGAAGATAATGCTGCGGCAGAGAGAGATTAGCGTACTCATAAGGAACGGCCGGTAAATCAGGCTCTGCGGTGGCGTTTGTTTGGGCATTGGCTTGGGTTGTCCATAAGGCAACGCCTGCGGCCAGAACAAGCGCCAGAACAAGGGGATAAGATAGGGGATAATTGTGTTTTTTCATAGATGTGCTCCTTGAATAACAGTGATTGATTGGGCAGCATCGTATGAAAAAGTTGTTGTGTTTCTATGAAGAAAGTGAAAAATTTTGGTTAAATGGCTCCCCCCGTGCTGTTAGTTTGTCTTGACGGGGCAGGTGGAAATGCCGAAGAGGGTGTAGAGTGGACACCAGTTTACCAGCCCGGTGACGAGCGGAATGAGGCCAATGGCACCCCACCAACTGCCAAAATAAAGCCCTAGCGCGATAAAAACAACACCCAGCAGGATGCGGACGATCCGATCTGTTTGACCAACATTATGGGACATTTTCAATTCTCCTTGCCAATGTTTGTATGTTAAATTGGTTCTTTCGGGTCTCCTGGGGTTGATAAATTTGGTGCGTGGTGCGTGGTGCGTCAGAAGGTTCATTTGCCACGTATCACGCACCACGCACCACGTCAAAAGCAAGTCAACCCCCCTGAATTCCCAAAGATCCGTTAAATTATGACAAGGATACAAAATGCGGGGGCTGTTTGTCTGTGACAAAGTCACATAGTTAGGAAATGGCTTTGGCGTGGAGGGCGGGGCGGTTGAGGATGGTGATGGTGCCGCGACTGAGGGCGATGATTTGCTCTCGTTCGTAATCTTTGAGGATGCGGCTGACGACTTCACGGGCGGTGCCGAGTTCGGCAGCGATTTCGTGGTGGGTAATGGTGAGGGTGTCGTTGCTGTGCTGGTCGAGAAAAGCGGCAATGCGTACATCAACGCGGCGAAAGGCGATTTCTTCGACGGTGGTGATGACGCTGGCAAGCCGCTGCGCCATTAGACCGAAGACGTATTCGCGCCAAATGTCGTACTGTTCTGTCCAGCGGCGGAGGATGGGGGCGGGGATGAGGGCGGCACGAACGGCCGTTTCTGTCACCGCCAATGCCGGAAAATAGCTGTTGCTCAAAATACACGATGCTGTCAGCACGCAGCTTTCGCTGGCCTCAAGGCGATACAGCGTTAGCTCGCGCCCGTTTTCACCCACTTTGTAGACGCGCACCGTGCCGGACAGCACAATGGCAAGCTGCTGGCAATGGTCGCCTTCCCAACAAACGGTAGCTCCGGCCGGCAGCTCGTGGATGATGACGTGCTGCTGGAATTGCTCTTTAACGGCCGTTGGCGCATCGCGTAAAAATGTAAATTGCTCAATCATTGCCTAAAACGTTAAATCCTCTCGCCCGGCCAGCTTGTCCTGAATCCGCTGTACCACAATGTCCAGATGCTGTGGGTTTTGCACAAAGTTGAGGTTTTCGGTGTGGATGGTCAGCACCGGGCACAGGTCAAAGGTTTGCATCCATTCGGCGTAAAATTGAGCCAGCAGTGCCAGATAGTCGCCGCTGATGCCGCTTTCGATGTCGCGCCCACGCTGCCGAATACGTTCCAGCAACACGGGGACGGGGGCGGCGAGATGCAGCAGCAGGTCGGGTTTGGGTAGTCCGTTAATCACCAATTCGTAGACGGCACGGTAAGCATGGTAGTCGCGTTCGCTGAGGTTGCCCAGATGGTGCAGGACGCGGGCAAAGATGTGGGCATCTTCGTAGATGCTGCGGTCGGCAATGGCGGAAAACGGCCGTTCTGCCAATTCACGGTGCTGTGCCGCCCGATGACCCAAAAAGAACACCTGCAAATGAAACGACCATTGGCGCATATCGTTGTAAAAATCGGCCAAATACGGGTTGTCGGCCACCGATTCATATCCCGTCTGCCAGCCCAAACGGCTGCCAATCCGCTCCGTTAACGATGTTTTGCCAGCACCAATGTTGCCAGCTACCAGAATAAAACGTTTAGTCATAGGGAGAGATTGGAGATTGGGGATTGGAGATTGTGCGGCAATCTCTAATCTCCAATCTCCATTTGCATCGTTTCTAAAGTTGCCTTTAATTAAGCCAGATCCATTTCGGTCAACTGCATGGCTGCCTCTAGCACGTGGCGAATTT
>JAGQGA010000029.1 GCA_020432595.1 Anaerolineales bacterium
CCGGTCATGGCAAAGGGGCTAACGCGGCTAAACCCTTTGGTGCGTAATTTGACCAAATTTTCGTCGGCGTAATCAAAACCACCCGCGCCAGTGCCAACCAACACCCCAGCCCGTTCGCCGTGGGGCAATGGTTCCGGCAGACCGGCATCAGCCAGGGCCATACGGGCGGCAGCAATGGCAAATTGGGAGGAACGGGAAATGCGCCGCGCCTCTTTGAAATCCATGTAGTCGCCGGGGGAGAAATCTTTGACTTCGCCAGCGATGTGAACGGGCAAATCGCTGCTGTCGAACTGGGTAATGGGGCCGATACCAGAACGGCCGTTAATCAAACTATCCCAGCTTGCCTGCACCGAATGCCCCAGTGGGCTAATCATCCCCATGCCGGTGACAACAACCCGTGGCCGCCCCCGTGCGTCTAGAAATGCCTCCATGCTTCTCCTGTGTCAATAATCAGTAAACGGTTATCAGTAATCAGTAGAACACGACGGGTGAGCCGTGGTTACTGATGGCCGTTGGTTTGCTCGGTTAAGCCGCTGGCAATGGCGGCGACAACGTTGGCTTCGACGAGGGCGCGGGCTTGATAAACGGCCGTTTGAATCGCCCGCGCATTCGACCGCCCATGCCCAATAATCACTGCCCCATTCACCCCCAGCAGCGGAATCCCCCCAATTTCGTCCGGGTTCATTCGCTGCCGCACCTGGCGAAATGCGGGACGCGCCAGCAAGCCGCCCAAAATCGTCAGCGGGTTTTTCATCATCGCCTCGCGCAACATATCGGAAATACCACCGGCAATTGCCTCTGACGTTTTCATGATGATGTTGCCCGTAAAGCCATCTACCACCCCCACGTCCACATCGCCGCGAATAAACTCCTTCGGTTCGATGTTGCCCACATAGTTGAGGGAACTGTTTTGCAGCAGGGGAATCGTTTCCTGAATCAGACTGGTGCCTTTGCCCGCCTCTTCGCCGTTGGAAATCAGCGCCACACGTGGATTCTCGATCCCCTTGATTTTTTGCATAAACAGGCTGCCCATCACGCCAAACTGGTAAAGGTATTCCGGCTTGTTGTCGGCATTGGCTCCAGCATCAATGAGCATGGGGGTGGAGTCGGCAGTGGGAAAGAGCAGCCCCAGCGCCGGCCGCAGCACACCGGGAATGCGCTTGAGGCTGTGGAGGGTAGCCACAGCCAACACCGCGCCGGTGTTACCGGCCGTCACAAAGGCATCGGCCTGCCCATCGCGCACCAAATTTAGCCCAATGTGGATGGACGACTGCCGCTTTTCGCGCATGGCCTGGGCGGGTTTGTCTTCCATGGTGATGGCCTGCGGCGCATGGACAATTTCAATATTGCTGGGGAGAGGGGAATGTTTGTCTAGCTCGGCACGAACGGCCGTTTCCTCCCCCACCAACACAATCACATCCTCTGTCAACTCTTGCGCCGCCAACACCGCTCCGGCCACATCCGGCTCAGGGTTTTTATCGCTTCCCATTGCATCAACAACTATTTTCATAAGGAAGCGATTCTAACTAGGGGGAAGGTTTCAAGCAACCCCGCAACCGGCCCAATATGGCTGAAGTTTTGGCAAGATAAGTGTTAGATGATAAAGTTTAATCCTCAAGCCAATCAAATTTTGATCTGATGTTTGTTTACCCCCCCTGGCCAGTCCCAGGTTGTTAAAGGTTTGCTGGGTGGCGACTGGATACCTAGCAGCGAGCAAAAGGAGTGAGAAGCATGAACTATTTTTCCCAACGTTGGTTGCTCAACGTCGTTTTGGCGTTGCTGCTGGCCGTCCTCGTGGCTTGCGGGGGCGCGGCAGAAGAAGTTGTGGGCGAAGACCCGGTGGCTGAGGAGCCAGCGGCTGAGACCACCGCCGAAGAACCGGCTGAAGAAGCCGTTGTTGAGGAACCCGTGGAAGAAACGGCCGTTGAGCCAGCCGGTGATCCCATCAAAATTGGTGCCCTGGCTCCCCTGTCCGCACCTGGCGCGGTTGTCGGTGGCGAAGCTATGCGCGATGCCATGAACATTGCCGCTGAGGAGATCAATGCTGCCGGTGGGCTGCTTGGCCGCCCGGTTGAGTTGATTGTGGTAGATAGCGAAGGGTTGCCAGAGCGGGGGACGGCCGTTATGGAAAAACTCATCAACCAGGATGGCGTGGTTGCCGTCGGTGGTGGTTATCACAGTTCCGTTGGCGTGGCGGCTAAAGAAGTGGCCCACGACAACGGCATAAAAAACCGTTGTTTTCGCCGAAACGTGGAATGACACCATCACCAGCGATATGCAGGCCGAGATCTTCCGCATTGCGCCACTGAACTCTGAAGTATCGGCCGTTGACGTGAAGTTTATTTCCAGCATCCCCGGCATCCAAAAGGTCGTCATCGTTACCGAAAACACCGATTACGGCATCCCTGCCGCCGAGAACACCACCACCGGGTTGGCTGATCTGGGCATCGAAGCCGTGACCTTTGGTGTAGACATTGGTAATCAGGACTTTGCTGGCATTGTCGAGCGGGTTCGCGCCGAAAACCCGGACATGATTGTGGTGTACAATACCGGTGAAGCCGCCTACAACTTCCAGCAACAAGCTGCTGACGCTGGCATCGGGCCGCAAGATTTGCCGATGATGTGTAATCAGGTGTCGCTGGAAAGCGAAGCGTTCTGGACAAACGTCCCCGACGGCAACCTTTGCTTTATGCGCCGCGTAGGTCTGCCAGAAGTGCTCTACAATGATGTTGCCAAGGCGTTTGTTGCCAAATACGCCGAACGCACCGGTAAACAAGCGGCCGAATCCTACGCTCTCGAAGCATACGACTCCATCATGATTATTGCCCAGGCCATCACCGAAGCAGGTTCCACCGACTCGGCGGCAATCATTGCGGCCTTGGAAGGCATCACCCATGAAGGGACGCTGGGCACCATTACCTTCCCGGTGAACAGCAGCAATCCGCCGGAAGCGGCCGGCAAAGATGCGAAATGGTGGCATCAATTCCCCGACCCGGCAATTACGATTGTGCAATATCAGGAACAAGGGGCAGATTCTAACGCTTCGCCCGTTGTTTTCCCCGATCTATACAAAACCGCCAACGTCATTATTGGTGGCGAAGAGGTGGAAATTAGCAGCGGCGACACCGTAACCGTGAATCAGCCCGCCGCACCAGCCTCTGATTTTGTCTGCGACGGCCCAATCAAAATTGGTGCCCTGGCTCCGCTATCGGCACCCGGCGCAGTGGTAGGTGGCGAAGCCATGCGCGACGCGATGAACATTGCTGCCGAGGAACTCAACGAACGGGGCGGCATTTTGGGGTGCGAGGTTGAGCTGATTGTGGTGGATAGCGAAGGGTTGCCAGAACGGGGAACGGCCGTTATGGAGAAACTCATCAACCAAGATCAGGTCGTAGCCGTGGGTGGTGGGTATCATAGCTCCGTTGGCGTGGCGGCCAAAGAAGTGGCCCACGACAACGGCATCCCCGTTGTTTTCGCCGAAACGTGGAACGACACCATCACCAGCGACATGCAGGCCGAAATCTTCCGTATTGCGCCGCTGAACTCTGAAGTATCGGCCGTTGATGTGAACTTCATCTCTAGCTTACCGGGCATCCAAAAGGTCGTCATCGTCACCGAGAACACCGATTACGGCATCCCTGCCGCCGAAAACACCACCGCCGGGCTGGACGAACACGGCATTGAAGCCGTGACCTTTGGCGTGGACATTGGCAACCAGGATTTTGCCGGTATCGTTGAGCGCGTTCGCGCCGAAAACCCCGACATGATTGTGGTTTACAACACCGGTGAAGCGGCCTACAACTTCCAGCAGCAGGCTGCCGACGCTGGCATCGGGCCGCAGGATTTGCCGATGATGTGTAACCAGGTATCGCTGGAAAGCGAAGCCTTCTGGACTAACGTCCCCGATGGCAACTACTGCTTTATGCGCCGCGTTGGCCTGCCGGAATCGCTCTACAACGATGTTGCCACCGCGTTTGTTGCCAAATACGCTGAACGCACGGGCAAGAGCGTGGCCGAATCGTATGCGCTGGAAGCCTATGACTCAATTATGATTATCGCCCAAGCGATTGAAGAGGCTGGCACAACGGATCCGGCGGCAATTATTGCCGCGCTGGAAGGCATCACCCATGAAGGGACGCTAGGGACGATCACCTTCCCGGTGAACAGCAGCAACATGCCGGAAGCGGCGGGCAAGGAGCCAAAGTGGTGGCACCAGTTCCCGGATCCGGCAATTACGATTGTCCAGTATCAGGAACCAGGCCAGGATTCTAAGGATGCGGCTGTGGTTTATCCTGAGATTTACCGGACTGCCGAGCCTGTTTTGGTAAATCAGTAGTGTAGGCACAAAAGAGGGAAAAAACGGCCGTTTTTTCCCTCTTTTTGCCCTCCCATTTTACCAACCTCCCACACAGAGAATCGCATATGGAACATAGCTCAATCTTCTGGACAACTGTTCTCTGGGTCATTGTTTGGGGTGCAATTGGTGGCGTGGTCACACCCCGCATCTACCTGCGGCGCGACCTGGACATTTCCCAAGCCAGTCTGGTTGGAGCCGCCATTGGCGCGGCCACTGGTCCCATCGGCCTCCTCCCACTTTGGTACTTCACCCCGGCACTTACCCCCCGCTGGGCCATCATCCCCGGCATTATCATCATCGGCATTATCGTGGTTGCCTTCGCCCGTGCTGACCCCGAAAACCTGTGCGTTACCAGCGGCAGCTTTGTTGCCTCACAACTCACCAACGGCATCGTCATCGGCATCATTTATGGCCTCATGGCGCTGGGTCTTACCCTGATCTTCTCTATTCTCGGCGTTGTCAGCTTCGCCCACGGCGAGTTTTATATGATTGGCGGCATGTTGGTCTACTACATCTCCGCCGAATGGTTTCCTGGCAGCAACCCTATCATCGCCATCTTAGGTGCTTGTCTCATCACCTTCCTCATCGGGGTCATCTTCGAGCGCATTTTCCTGCAACCCATGTACACCGGTGCCGTGGAACGACCCGGCGAATATGCGATTTTGGTCACCTTTGGGCTGGCCTTTTTCCTGCAATATTTTGTCCAGGCAACCGCCGGAGCCAACCCCGTTAAAGCGCAGCGTTTCTTTGACTTTCCCGACATTAATTTGCCCAGTGCCGATGCGCCAACTTTGCTGCAAACAACAGCCGGAAATATGCGGCTGTTTGATGCTGTTTCCATCCCCAACCCGCGCTTTACGGCCGCCCTAATTGCTATCATCATGCTCATTTTGCTGCTAATTTTTCTCTACCGCACCTGGGTCGGCAAGGCACTACGCGCTGTCAGCCAGGATCGGCAAGCAGCGGCGGTGGCGGGCATCAATCCGGCCAATATGAACACATTGGCCTTTGGTCTGGGTGGGATGTTGGCGGGGCTGTCTGGTGCCACGCTGGTGCAGGTTTTTTCCTGGTTGCCCCAAGTGGGAACCCTGGCTTCTTCCCGCGCCTTTGTCATCATCGTGCTGGGCGGTATGGGTTCGTTGCCGGGGGCGTTTTTAGGTGGGCTGTTGGTGGGTCTGTTTGAAGCGGCCGGCACCGGCTGCATTCCCGACCCCACCCGCGCTGCTTCCTACATTCCCGCCTACGGTATGATCATTCTGACGCTGGTTTTGTTGCTCAAACCCACGGGCTTCTTTGGGAGGGAACTATGATCCGACAACGACTCCCCCAAATTTTGGGCGCACTGGGCATCTTGCTTTTGCTTTTGTTTCCCTTTATCTACGGCCGCAGCGACTATGATTTTGTCATGCACCTGTGGATTACCGCCTTTTTCTACGCCATTCTCGCCTCAAGCTGGTCGTTGCTGGCCGGGTACGCCGGGCAGTTCTCATTCGGCCACATGGCTTTCATGGCCATTGGTGCCTACGGCTCTGCCCTTTATGGCAACTACGTTCGCATTACCTCTGCCCCCACCACGCTCTGCACCGAGTTGGCTCTGGGCAGCCGTTGGCTCGTTTTTATCAACCCCACCGGCGTGACGCAGGACAGCACCAACTGTTTGGAGCTGGCAAAAGAGTCCATTTTGCCCAAAGGGACGGTCATCATCCAGCCTTCTATCTGGGTCGGCATTCTGCTGGGCATTGTTCTAGGGGCTGTTTTTGGCTGGCTGATTGGGTATCTGGTGCTGCGGCTACGGAGTACCTATCTGGCGCTGTTTACCATCGGCTTTTCCGAAATTTTGCGGGCGGCTCTCAGTGCCGAGATCAATATTACCCAGGGGCAAGCGGGGTTGGAAATGCTGCCGCTGTTTCCGCGTGGGCTGACGCTGTTTGGCACCGTCTACGGCCCGGCCGACAAGCTGCCAACCTATTATGTGATGCTGTTTCTCTTTCTCATCTCCATGGGCATTATGCTTTGGCTGGCAGCATCCCGCTTTGGCCTGTTTATTCGTTCCATTCGGGAGGATGAAGAGGCGGCCGCAGCGTTGGGGGTCAACATCGTGCGCTACAAGGTGCTGGTGTTTACCATCACAGCGACGATTGCGGCGGCGGCTGGGGCAGTGCAAGGGCATTACATTGGGATTATTACGCCCAACATTTTGATCATCCTGCAAATGAGCCTGGTCATTGCGATGGCCGTAATTGGCGGGCTGGAAAATATTGTTAGCGCGGCTATTGGGGCGATTATCATCCAGTTTATTCTGGAACTGCTGCGAAATAGCTTTGACATTGGGCCGTATACGATTGACATGAGCATTTGGCGGCTGGTGTTCTTTGGGCTGATTTTGATGCTGACGCTGCGCTTCTGGCGCAACGGGCTGATTGAGCCAATTTTGCAGCGGTTTAGCCGGGCTGGTGTGGCCGAGGAAACGGTGGCGAAGCGGCAGGCGGCGACAACCGGGGGAGGTGGCTCATGATCTCGCTGCAAGTGAACAACATTTACAAAAACTTTGGCGGCCTACAGGTGCTAAAGGGTGTTACGTTTGAGGTGAATGGGCCAGAGCTTATTGGGCTAATTGGGCCAAATGGTGCGGGCAAGACGACGATGACCAACATTTTGGACGGGGCATTGAAGCCTTCGAGTGGGACGGTGTATTTAAACGGCCGTCGTATTGACACCCTGCCTCCTTACAGCGTTGCCCAGGCTGGACTTGGGCGAACGTTCCAAGTGACACGCGCTTTTCGCCGCATGACGGTGCTGGAGAATTTATATGTTCCGGCACTGGCAATGAGTCCGTCATCACGACCGCAGGAGTTCCGCGAACGGGCGATGGAGGTGCTGGCGTTCCTGACCATTGACCATTTGCGAAATGAGTTTGCACGGGCACTTTCGGGTGGGCAGCAAAAGCTGCTGGAACTGGGGCGGCTGCTGATGCTCAACCCCGACATCATCATTTTGGATGAGCCATTTGCCGGGGTGCATCCTCGGCTAATGGAGGTGATTTACCAGTACATCTACAAGGTCAATGAGGATGGCAAAGCAATTATCATCATTAGCCACGACATGGACACGATCTTTACCTTGAGCAAGCGGCTGCTGGTGCTGAACTATGGTGACTTGATTGCCGACGGCAACCCCGAGATTGTGAAGCGCGACCCAGCGGTGATTGAGGCGTATTTGGGGCAGGATGAGGAGGAAAAGTAATCGGTATTCAGTGATCAGTATTCAGTGATCAGTCAATTGGCTACCGAACACTACTGGACAAAGTTATGCTTGAGATGAAAAACCTCTACGTGGGTTATTACCGCGACCTGAACATTCTGCAAGACCTGAATATTACGGCGCGGGAAGGGCAAATTACTACCATTTTGGGTGCGAATGGGGTGGGTAAATCCACCACACTCAAGGCAGTCTATGGCTTTCTTAAGCCCAACGATGGCGACATTTTGGTGGATGGCAAAAGCATTTTGGGTGTTCCCACGCACCAGCGCATTGAGCTAGGGCTGGCTTATATTCCGCAGCAGCCTGGGGTGTTCCGCCATATGTCGGTGCGGGAAAATTTGGAAGTGGGGGCGTGGACGTTTCGCAAGGACAGGAAGCGGATTGAGCGCAAATTGGAGGAAAATTACGAGCGTTTTCCCATTTTGCGGGACAAGCGGCGGCAAATGACGGGCGAACTTTCGGGGGGGCAGCAGCGGATGGTGGAGATTGGCCGGACGCTGATGACGGATCCGAAGGTGATTTTGGTGGATGAGCCAACGGCCGGTTTGTCGAAGCTGCTGTCGCAAGAGGTATACCAAATGCTGGTTGACCTGCGCGACAAAGAGAATCTGACGATTTTGCTGGTGGATCAGGAAATTCGGCAGGCGCTCAAGATTTCAGATTATGTGTATGTGTTAGAGTTGGGGCGGAACAAGTATGAGGGGCCAGCTTCGGAATTTACCAACCTGGAGAAAGCGTTCTGGGTTGGGGGATAGGAGGAATGGGACGCAGATTTACCTGATTGACCTGATTCAAAACATCAGGAAAATCAGGTAAATCTGCGTCCTGTTTCTTTAGGCAGGAACGGCCGTTAATCCCACCATTTCCCCTGTTTTGATATAGCCCTGCGCCACCGCCAACTCGGCGTTTAGCACCGAGCCGCTGGCCGCGCCGCGCAGCGTGTTATGGGTCAGCGCCATGTAGCGAATATCCAGCACGCCACAGGCCACCACTTTGCCCACGATCCACGGCAGCCCGTTTTCCGTGTCACGGTCAAGCCGGGGTTGGGGGCGGTCGGGTTCGTGGCGGTAGATTAACGGCCGTTTGGGAGCCGACGGCAACTCGTCATAAATGGGGTCTGGCTCCCAATTTTCCAATGCCGCAATCGCCTCTTCCACGCTTACCGGCCGGCTCAGCTTCACCGACACGCTCGCCAAATGCCCATCAATCACCGGCACCCGGTTGGCCTGGGCGCTCAGACGAATGTCCGCGTAGGTCAACTCCCCATCCACCACCGACCCCAGCAATTTTTTCGGCTCATTTTCCAGCTTCTTGTCCTCACCACCAATGTAAGGCACTACGTTGTCCATAATGTCGAGCGAGGCAATGCCAGGGTACCCCGCGCCCGAAATCGCTTGCAGCGTTGTCATGATGGCTGCCTCCAGCCCAAATGCCCCCTGAAACACCTTGAGCGGCAAAATGGCACTGGTGGTGGAGCAGTTGGCGTTGGCAACGATAAAGCCAGGCCAGTTGTAATGCGCCTGCTGCTGCGGAATGAGCGCCGTGTGGTCGGGGTTGACTTCGGGGATGAGCAGCGGCACATAGTCGGCCATGCGAAACGACGAAGCGTTGGTAAAGACGGCATACCCGGCGGCAGCAAACTGCGGTTCCCACTCCTTGGCCTCGGCCGTGGGCAGGGCGGAAAAGACGATGGGCGGGTTGCCGGGGATGTCGAGGTTGGGTTCGGTGGGCTGCACAATCAGCTCGGCAATGTGGGCAGGTGGTTCGCCCGGCACTTTCCACAGCACCCCTTCGCCATACGGCCGGCCGACCGTTCGTTCCGAACCAGTGACGGTCACAATTTCAAACCAGGGATGGTCAGCTAACAATTGGACAAAGCGTTGACCCACGGTGCCTGTGGCGCCCAAAATACCAACGGGGATTTTTTTTTCTAAAAACATTCTTATCTCTCCATAATCGTCGGAGATTGGAGATTGGAGATTGATGCAGGTTCACAATCTCCAATTTCCAATTATCCAATCTCTAATTTCCAAGAACCTAACCGCTAGAGTCGAGAACAACTACGATTCTGCAGCGTTAAAAAGCCAGTTTAATCATCCGGTAGAATTCCAACCCTGCCGCCACACGGCCATCGTAGAGACTACCTCATTGAAGGGTATGTACCCACGGCTGATGTCGAAAGGCTATTAGCCAAAAAACCAGACATCTGCGGGATGGCTGTGCCCGATATGCCCGCAGGTTCACCTGGTATGGAGATGGAAGGGGTTGCCCCCCATCCCTTTAATGTGATTGCATTTGACGCAATCGGCAACGTGGAAGTGTTCGCCAACTGCAAGCAACGAGACCCAAAACGAGTGTCCTAGGCAGCAACCTTATGTTCAAGAAAAGCATCAATTTGCTCAAAAGGGATATGTTCACTGATGTCATTGCCATAAAAAGCAGTGTGGATCGTTTGGTCAGGCTCTATCAGAAAGTCGGCCGGCAGCAGATTTTTTATGCCATCTGGATCATTCTCCATCAGCCCGATACCTGATGCTTCGCGCAAAAGCCCCATTTTCATAGCACCACGTATGTAACCCCACCATGAGGCTCCCAAACCATACATTTTGTAAACTTCATGATCGGGATCGGCAACTATCGGAAAGGGAACATCATGTTTTGCCGTTACATATTGAAGAATCTTTGCCTGTGGTGACTGGAAAAAAGCCAGCACATTCAAGCCACGTGCCTGCAAATTGTCATAGTGCTCAATCAAATGATGCACACGCAAATTGCAAAATGGGCAAGCTGCGTAACGATAGAACGACAAAAGCAGCTTCTTGCCTTGATAGTCTGCTAGCGAAATGGGGGTGCCTGAAATATCGTGCACCGTAAAGGGAACAGCCATCTGGTTTGCTTTTAATTTCATTTTTCCTCTTGTCTCAACTAATTTGGCCTCTACGACCGATTCTAGCTTGTATTTCGTATCCCGTAAAAATGTGTTTCTAGCAGCCCTAAAACGGCCGTTTGCACACCACCCTCATCGTTCTTCCAAAACATGAGGTTTTTGCAATCGTGCATGAGGTGACAAGAAAGCGGCTTCGCCGCAACTTACATAGCCGAGCTTTCCATAGCTCGTGCGCGACTGCAATAAACGAGGATGGGAATCCTCGGCTACGGCGATTTTTATACTTTCCTCAACTATAAAAAACGCCACCACCCTTGTTAGGGCGATGGCGCTCGCGGTTCCACCTAACTTTGGCCTGACCCACTGCGGTTATGTGGCAGCAAGGAAAGGCTCTTATTAACGGCCGTTAACGGTGCCAACCGGACTCTCTTACTAAAAACAGCCTAGCTAGCATGGCCGCTTTGTTCAGAAAACCACTCACGGGGGGTGTTCGCTGCTGGCATTGTCGAAAAGGGCTTTCAGCCTTTGACCCTCTTCTCTCTGTGACCGTATCAGCCGCTACTCGTCCCGATCATCGTGTTCAAACACAAATTGGGCTAAATTATAAAAAACAAACATATGCTGTCAAGCACAATTCACCGTTTTAACATAACAATTTAGCAGGTCTTACCATCTTCATAAAGGTCAAGCAAGCTGCACACACTTCATTTGCTTCCACAAGGCGGGTGTTCTGGCATTATACGCAGGCAAGCACTCTATCTCATTCAATAAGCGTACCAAAGATCGCGCAACCGCATGGGCTAAATTAACAGGCACAGCATTACCAATCTGTTTGTATTGTGCCGTTAGAGGCCCAGAGAACACCCAATCATCAGGGAACGTCTGAATTCGGGCATATTCACGCACCGTTAGCGGGCGCGTTTCATCGGGGTGACATCGCTCGGTTTGTTTTTGTGCAGGTGAACAAGTCAGCGTTAAGCTCGGCTCATCCCAAGCCAAACGCCGTGCCATACCCGTTTTGCCCCCTTCTAAAAAATAGCTCTTCTTCATGTATTCCCGCTGTAAGTCCTCTGGCAAATCACGCCAATACCCCCCTTCAGGAACCATACTCAAAATTTGAGCCTTTCTTTTTGGGTATTTTTGCCCCGCCGATAATGGCACATCACTCTCGTAGAGCAGCCCGGCTTTCAGCGCATCACGCAACGACAAAATACGTTTGTAGGGAGAAGGCCATGAAAACGTCACATGATCGGCAATGTCTTTTCTGATACCTACAAGCAACAACCGTTCTCTTTTCTGTGGCACTTGATAAAATATTGCCTTTAATATTCTAGGCTCAACCAGATCATAGCCTAGCTCGTCAATCACATGTTTGATGGTTTCTAATGTTTTACCTTTATCATGCTTCAATAGTCCACGCACATTTTCGGCCAGGAAAATCTTAGGGTTTACTTCTTTTACCGCTCGGGCAAATTCAAAAAACAGCGTTCCTCGCGTATCTTCAAAACCCAGCTTGTTGCCCGCATAAGAAAAAGCCTGGCACGGAAAGCCACCTGACAGCATATCCACTTGATCACGATACGGTGTAAAATCAATTTGGGCTATGTCACCTTCTATGACATTCCAATGAGGGCGATTGGTGCGGAGGGTCTCACAAGCATGTTTGTCAATCTCATTGAGCAAGACCGATTCAAAACCAGCTTGTTCCATGCCAATGGCTAACCCACCTGCCCCAGCAAACAGTTCTATCAATGTATAGGGACGGATTGGCTCTGTTGCGAATTCGGCATCCCAATCGCTGTTAAACAGTAGTTGTACCTGTTCAAAATGCTCAATTTGTGAGCGGTGGTAAACACGGTAATTGTTGTCAGGATGCCGTTGCGGTATCAGACTCCCATTTTTGTCCCATCGCCTCAATGTTTCTTTGGAAACGCCCAATATGTCGGCAACTTGTGCTATTGAATAATACTCTGGGATCATGCATATCTCCACAAACGTTGATCATGGTTATTGTATTTTGCATCCAGAAACTTGTCAAACATTGATCATGGTTATCAAGGTCGGCCAAATGCTGCCACAAAATATCGTTTTAGCATATCAATATCATGCACTTGCAGCACATCACCCACAACTGTTTCAATAACATCAGGCAACACATCATACAAGCTTTGCAGGGCATCTGGAGTACCAGTTACCAATTCATAAAAGCTGTTGCCATCTATTTCTCGAATCAAAGCGTTACTGGGGCAACGAGCACCCTTTTCTTTATCAGATGGGGTAAACGGCCGTTCATACCGCTCCGGCTTCTTCGGAATAACCGACACGTAATAAGCCGTATAATCTTTATAGTCACTCGCCTTGGGCATTACCAGCCTTTCTAACGTACCGTATAGCTCGGCCAGCTTGCCGCCAGAAATAGTGTTGTATTTGTTTTTTACCTCAGCAATGATTTTCTGCTCCAAGTTCACCAGATCAACCACAGACCCCGTGCCAAGGTTATGCCAACCAAACACAGCCCCCAGCACATTCTGGTGAAAAGTGCCAATATGGTTTTGCAGCGTTTTCTGCGCTTGTCTCGTCATCTCGCTTTCAAACCAGGCAGAATGGTCAATACCAAACCCCGCTATCTCAAAAATCGCGGCAAATGGATCAATAACATTCTTGCCAAACTTTTCTTTGGATCTCATTTTGGCCTGACGTGCCACCACAATAAGATGCATCACTTCGGCTTCTAACACATGGTCTGGAACAAAACTTACATACGCCATATATCACTCCGACCCTAAAGCTGCCCACTTGTAGCCGCGACCTTGTCAATGGCAGCCACATAATCGGGGTCACCGTAGCGGCTCAACAAAAACGCAGGCGCGTAGTCTGGCAGTGGGCTGCCAGTGATGTGAGCCGCCAGCAAATCAGCTCCGGCCTGGCTCGCCATAATGCCAAAGCCCGATACGGCTCCAAACAAATAGGCTCCCTCAACGGGCAGCGGCGTTACCAACGGCCGATTTTCCCGCGTCTTGCAATAATATCCCCCATCCACATACGGCTTACCCATCTTACCCAAATACGTCGCCAGCCCTGGCACCATCCGCGCCAACCCACGCATCACAATTTCCGCGTATTCGGGGTCAAACGAAGGAGGCCAAATCACCGGCTTCGGGTCAAGGTGGTAAGTCCACAAAACCAGCAGGATCGGGCTATCACCCTCCCCCTCTGGGCGAAAATGCACCCCGGCCGGAAACGTCTGCAGCAGCCACGCCGTCTCCGGGTCTTGCGCCAGCTCCGCCCGCTCTGCCTCGCTCCAGACCAAATCCACGGGGTCTTCCCAAATCATCAGCGGCACATCGCGGGGAATCACCCCTAGCTCATCGCGGAAGGCGATTTTGCCGTGTAGTTCGTTAAAAACGGGCAGTTCTACGCCAATCATCCGCGCCACGTCAGCAATGTAGGGGCCGGCCGCATTGACAAAACAGCTTGTGCCTATGGTGATCGCTCCCTCGTCGGCCAGGTTGGCGGAAACGGCCGTTATTTTCCCAAAAAAACCCCTCCACCGTCACATCCGTCACCCGCCCGCGCAGCAGTTCCACCCCATGCGCCCGCGCCTCTTGTAGCAAATACATCCCCAACTGCTGGGCACTCAGCCAGCCACAGCGGCGGGCGTGCAGCATGGCAATGGCATCATCGTTGATAAAGGGGAAGATGTCCTGAATCATGGTTGGGTCTACAATTAAATCTGCTCCCTCCGGCTGGTTGTGGTAGCCCTCATTCGCATGGGGAATGTAGGGCTGGTCGGATAAACGGCCGTTGTGTACCCTCAGCTCCCCTGCCCCCAGTGCCGAAATTGCTTCTGCCTCGGCCTGCAGTTGGGTTTTGCGTTCGGGAACGGCCGTTAAAAACACATACCCACGCCGATTCAGCCGAAAAAAGTTATCGCTCCCATCAGCCAGATCCTCCAACAGATCAATGCTGCGGTTCATAAACCGCATCATCCCATCCCCCGGCCCCGGCCACCAGTTGCGGTAACATTCGGTTGATTTATCACTCGTCAGCGTCAGCGGCTCCCGTTCATCAATCAACACCACATTTTTCACCCCATGCCGCACCGCCAGATGATACGCCACCGACACCCCACAAATCCCCGCCCCACAAATCACCACTTCCGCCTCACGCTGGATCATCCTTTCCATCCTCAAGAATTCAGACAGGATTAACAGGATTTTGGCATAGATTCATTCAAATCCTGTTAATCCTGTAAATCCTGTCCAAAAATTCCTACTCCTTACTTTTCTTTAGCCGCTGCGCCCCATCTCGCGTAATCACAAAATGGTCAAAATCCCGCGCCACAAACGTTTTCGGGAAAATCCCCCGCGCCTCATTGCGAATATCCCGCTCATAATAACGGCGTGACAAATGAGTCAAAATGAGTGACTTCACATTCGCCCGTTCCGCCAACCGTGCCGCCCGCGCCGCCGTCATATGCCCAAACTGCTGCGCCATCTCTTTATCGGCCTCGGTATAGGTAGACTCAATCACCAG
The DNA here is from genome assembly GCA_020432595.1 of Anaerolineales bacterium. The sequence goes on from JAGQGA010000029.1 coordinate 15,042, forward strand.
TGCGTCGGCATCACGGCAAATCTCCACCAGGTTATCGGTATAGCCCACATCCCCAATGTGGACATATTTCGTGCCGGGAATCGCCTCACCCAACACCTCATCCGGCTCAATAGTCCGACCATCGGCCAGCGTCACTGCTTCCCCCCGCACCAATAGTGCCCGCTCTGGACCAAACGGCACCCCTAGTGCCAGTGCCTTTTCTGGCAAAAACGGCCGATGCTCTCGTTCCTCAAACAAAAAGCCAAAACAACCCGGCCCCCGATGGTTCACTGGAAAGGCCGACAGTCGAAATTTGTCATCAGCCAGCACCACTTGACCCGGCTCCAATTCAAACAGGTTAATATCTACCGGGGGATCATTGTTGGGAAACACCACGCCAAACAGCAATGCTTGCACCCGCTCCAGCGTCGCTTTGCCACCATAAATATCTAGCTTGTCCAGGTTTTCCCAACGGCTGAGGGTGGAAGCCAACCCACCCAGCCCCAAAATATGGTCGAGATGGCTATGGGTCAACAGCACCTTGTCTAGCCGCTTGAAACCCAGCCCGCTTCGCAAAATTTGCCGCTGTGTGCCTTCGCCACAGTCCAGCAAAAAACGGTATTGCCGATGCAAAATAATATGCCCCGCCAACCCCCGGTTAACGGAGGGTGCCGAGGAGGATGTGCCAAGAAATATGAGTTCAAACATAGGGACACTATTGTATCCCCGATTGAACGTTTAGGGATAATGCCTTTCAAACGGGTATGGCACAGACTGGGCAGGCAGGAATGCTGGTGCTGGATACGGAAAACGCGGAAGGACAAGGGGGATGCCCGTGCCCTTCCGTGTACATCAAATTTTTAGGGAAAACGGCCGTTTATCATCCATCATCCATCTATTTTCATCATTTAGGGTTTGCCAAAATCAAGGTGGAAAGCAAAATTTTGCAGTCAAGCCAGAGCGACCAGTTTTCGATGTATTGGCGGTCAAGCTGGATGCGTTTGCTAATATTGGGGTAACAACGGCCGTTAATCTGCCACAAACCCGTCAACCCCGGCTTCATCACCAGCCACGCCCGGTGCGCCGTGCCATAGCGCAGCAAATCGCTGTAGCTGAGAAAACGAGGGCCAACCAGCGACATGGTTTGGTTTAGCACATTAAACAACTTCGGCAGTTCATCCAGACCCGTGCGGCGCAAAAATTGCCCGACGATTGTCCGCTGCTGTCCCGGCATATCAAAATAAACCGTGCGGAACTTATAAGCCGTAAACACCTGTCCATTGCATCCAAAAACCCGTCGCCGATGCAGCACTGGTCCCGACGATTCTAATTTAATGGTAATAGCAATGATGGTCAGGAGCGGCAGCAACAGCAGCAGTGCCGGAATGGTGATAAGGTAATCAAAAGCGGTCTTGAAAAGTTTGTCGGAACGGGAAAAAACGGGTTGGCTGGAATCAAATTGTGTCAGCTGCATTTGTGGCTCCCTTGCATCAAACAGACTTGGTTTATATGGGTCATTGTTCCCATACCAGGGAGTTTAGAATGTGAAGCTTACGGGAATTATTACGAGAAAGTAGCGGTGGTTGGTTAAACGGCCGTTATCACCGCCGTCAACACCAGTACGGCCACCCCACAGCCCACGTTCAGCCACAGCAACCGCCGCTCCTGCTGGCGCAGCTTTTCTGCTTCCACCTGCGCCAACTGCGGGCGGCTTTCCGCCAACAACCCCAACCGCTCTTGCGCGGGCAGCAACCAAAACTGCCATGCCGCCGCCACAGCCACCACCCCCGCATAGGCCACATGCTTGAGCAGCATCGCCCACGCCCACACCCCATCAATAACCAAAAAGCCACTATAGTTGCTGTCATTGGTCATCTGGTAAAAGCCAGATAACAGCAGCAGCACCAAACTGCCGTTGCCCCACAGCAGTGCCCGACGCTGCCAGCGTCGCCACGGCTCGGCCAGCACCTGTCCCTGCCGCATGGCCGACCCCGCCAGAAACAGCAGCAACGCCATGCTTCCCAGCCAAACGGCCGTTGCCAGCAAATGCACTCCGTAAGAAACCGCCAAAATCCACATAGGGCAAATTGCAAGTAGCAAGTAACAAGTGGCAAGTTCAGACTTGTAACTTGTTACTTGCCACTTGTTATCTTCTCCATCTTCTGCAACGCCAGATAGGCCGGGCGCGGCGTGCCATCTGGCAGCGTAATTGCCCACCACCACTGCTCGTGCTTTTCCGCCGTCCAGTCGGGGTCAGCAATGTAAATCGTCGTCATCAGCCCAATCCACGGCCGCCAATGTTCCGTCGCATATTGATACGCCCGCACCAAATAATCCGCCTGCGTTTGCTCGTCAACGGCAAACCAGGCGTAATCGCCGTTTACCGTGTCCAGCGTCCACCCCATTTCTAAAAGAGCCACCTGTTTGTGGCTGTCACCATTGGCAACCATGATACCACGCATATCTTCCACGTGGCGAAAGGCAAACCAACGGCCGTTTCCAAATCCCTCTGTCGCCGCCACCTCATCAGCCGACATTTCCGGCGGTGCCTTAAAACCAGGCGCATTCAGCCCCAGCACGTCAAAATAGGCTGCGGCTCCCGCTTCATACATCCCCTGCAAAAATTCCATATCAGGCATTGCCAGCGGTAGAGGCGTGCCAGTGGGAGCCAACCCTGCCGAAATCACAATCGCCGCCGGATCAGCCGTTTTAATGGCTTCGTAACACACCTTGAGCAGGGCCGTGTATTCAGCCGGGTTGGGTGGCTCGTTGCCCCATTCCCGGCTCAAGTTTGGCTCGTTCCATACCTGGTATGCCCCAATCCGCCCCTTATAGCGCGAGGCAGTCACCCCGCAGAAGTCGCCAAAATCCTGCAAATTGGCGGGCGGCTCATTTGGTTCCGGGTCAGAAGTGTCTTTTTGCGACCAAAACGGCTGGCGATCCAACCGTACTAGCAGCTTTAATCCAGCGGCTTCGGCACTGTTGACCACGTTATCGGGCTTCCACCAATCGTAGCGCCCTTTTTCCACCCCCTCAATTTCACGCCAGGCAAAATCTTGTTTCACCCAGCCAAACCCCATCTCCTTAATGAGCGCCAAATCGCGCCGAGCTTCGGCTTCGCGCCACCACAAAAAGGCGTAGGCTCCATAGGCGGGAGAAGGAAAAACGGCCGTTATCTCCCCCTCTCCCAGCAGCTCACGCGGAATCGTCGGCGTAGGCTGTGGGCTTGGTTCTGGTGGGGGAGAAACGGCCGTTTGGCACCCAACCAATAAAAACAGCAGCGCAAGTATCCAGCGTATTGGTGGTCTTTCCATCAACCAGGTTGGCAGTAATCAGTTATCAGTAATCAGTTATCAGTTATCAGTGTCAAACTGACTACTGATTACCGATTACCGATTACCGAACACCGATCACGGTACTTTTTCCATCGCCGCCAGCGCCTCAAAAGCTGGGCGCGGCGCACCATTTACATCAATGATGCTATAAGGCACCGGGTCATCCTGTGGCCCACTGCCCTTGTTGCCAAAGTCAAAGTTAAAGACAAACGCCAGCCAAACATTGCCCGAATCGTGCATCGTCTGGAACGCCTGCACCAGATAATCCGCCTGCTCTTGCAGCGTATTGTCCAGAGCAAATTCAAAACCCTGCGGGGGCGCATCATACCCCTCACTGGTAGCCCAGCCGAATTCCGTCACACACAGCTTCTTGTTCGGGTCAACCGCCTGCACCTTTTGGGCATAGGTGTCAATCGTTGTCTTAAAGCTCCACAAGTGGCGCGGGTCATCAAACGGCCCCCGAAAAATGGAGGTAGCATTATTCGGATCGCTTGGTGC
>JAGQGA010000002.1:0-18067 GCA_020432595.1 Anaerolineales bacterium
TTTCCCCCATGTTACCGTGCCCCTTGCTGCGCCTCGGCCACAATCAGTGGCCATGGGTCTTGCTCCTCACGCACCAACACTACTGCCGGGTCATTTTCGTAATAACCCAAATACCGCTCCGGCAGCAATGCCCCAATATGCGCCATAATCAGCCGCGAATAAAGCGGCAAATCCTGGCTTCTAGCGCGATGATCTAACACTGGCAAAAAAAACGGCCGTCCAATGTGGAGTTCCAGCGGGGTGCGGCGCAGCTTTTTCGTGTTGGCAAACAGCACTTCCATATTGACAAATCCAACTGGCAAAATTGGCACATGGCTGCGGCTTGCCAGATACGCCGCCCCATCCTTAGCAATTCGCATCTGCCCCCCCTTGCTGCGCGACCCTTCGGGAGCCAGCCCAAAGACCGCCCCGCCTTCCAGTGCGGCAATCGCCTCACGCAGCGAATCGCGCCCCACGTTGTCGCGGTCAATAAAAATTGCTCCCAGCCGGGACATGATGGGGCCATAAAGCCAATGACGCTGCCATTTGTCCCCGGCAAAAAAACGCCATTCAACGATGGGAAAGCCAATCAGTAGCGCCGGGGTGTCGGCCACGCTGATGTGGTTGAGCACGACCAGGTACGGCCCTTGCTCTGGAATATTTTCGCGGCCGTAAACGGTCAGCGAGGAGATGGATTGTTGCACCAGGCGCAACATAAAGCGAGCCAGTCGGTATCGAAACATGATGCTATTTTACCGATGAAGTTCCAAATTGCCCTAAACCTGCTATAATTTCACAAAATCACCCAAAAGATGAACCACCCTGAAATGACATTTTCACGAGATTAAATGATAACAGCTCTTGAGTTAGACGGTTTTAAAACCTTTCACAATTTTAGAATTGAATTTGCTCCCTTCCAGGTCATTGTTGGTGTCAATGGTGTTGGTAAAAGCAACTTGTTCGATGCCATGCAGCTTCTATCACGACTGGCATCTGACAACAATCTGCTATCCGCTTTTCGGGGATTGCGCGGAGAGGCAGATGAACTATTCACAACTCACGATAGCCTGTCATCTGCTTATAAAATGCGTCTTGCTGCTGAGATATTTGTTGAACGCTATATAAAAGATAGTTGGGGTGCAGAAGCAGCATTAAAATACACACGCCTACGCTATGAACTAGAAATTGAGCGCCGCAAAGATCCCCAAGGCCTGGAACGGCTATATGTAACCCATGAATCTTTAACATCTATTCCTCGTCATGACGACCAGTGGATCAAACGGCACAAATTATCTTCATCAGATTGGCTTCCTAAAATTACAGGGGGTCGCTCACCTTTTATATCAACGGATCCAATGGCTCAGACCATTTCGCTACATCAAGATGGGAGAAGTGGCCGCAAAAATAGTAATGCCGAAAAGGTGGAAAGAACTGTTTTAAGTAATGTTACTGACACCGAATTTCCTCATGCGTTTGCTGCCCGTGAAGAAATGCGACAATGGAAATTCCTACACCTCAATCCCACAAATTTAAGACAACCCAGCCCTTTCATCAGTAATCCTTATTTGTCAACAAGTGGCGAAAATTTAGCAGCCACATTAGCCAGGATTCGATCTGTAGACCCATATTTGCTAAATGATATTTCAAGAGATATAGCGAATTTAGTTCCTGGAATTATTAGAATCGAGGTCGAACAGGACGAAGTCCAAAAACGGTATGTTATCTGGGCCATTACCCAAGATGGACAGCGATTTTCATCAAGGGTTCTATCTGATGGAACCCTACGCTTGTTAGCCCTTACAACACTAAAATATGATCCTGAATATAAAGGGGTTTTATGCTTTGAGGAACCGGAAAATGGTGTTCATCCCTTCCGGTTAGAGAATTTAGTTCGGTCGTTACGTGATTTAACAACAGATTTTTCTACAGCAGAGGCTACGCCTGAATTACTTCGCCAATTACTCATTAATACACACTCTCCTGTTCTTGTCAGCCAATTAGACGTGAACTCAGAGTTATTGTTTGCTCACATGGTTTCGCAAACGCAACCTGAATATAGGAATGTTCACAGAATAACAAAAATTTTTCCAGTTAAAGCTGAGAGGCAGTTGATGCTGGATCTGGGGATTGCTAAAGCAGAAGAGGCCTATGCTGTTAGTGAGGTCGTCAAATACCTGGATAGTACAGATCTCGGCGAAGCACAAGCTACTGTACAAAAAAATGGTCTATGAGTCAACTTGTCGTCGCATTCTATGGTGAAGGCACATCAGATGAAAAATTTTTGCCACCTCTCATCCAGCGAACAGTGGAGCAAACTATCTTGCAGCATCAGGGATATGCAGAGGTTTTACCACCGGTCATTTTAGATGGGCAGAAAATCCGTAGCCAACAGAGTAACCAAGTGCAGCGCATCATTCGTGCATCTCAAGAAGCATACGGGTTCCATATCCTGGTCATTCATAGTGACGCTGATTCATCGAACACACAAAAAGCGTATGATGAGCGCATCAAACCTGGTATAGAAGCCGTAAACACATTAGCACAGTCACAAGAACCTGTTTGCTCTTCCTTACTTCCTATTATCCCTGTACGCATGGTTGAGGCGTGGATGCTAGCCGACATCAATGCATTTCAACAAGTTGTTGGAACAAACCTGACGTATTCAGATTTAAAACTGCCACAACATCCTCAGCAGGTAGAATTAATCCAGGCTCCCAAGACTACATTACAGCAAGCCGTAACCCTGGCTCTTTCCCGACGTTCTGGACGGCGTTTGATTCCGCTTGATACGATTTATGAGCCATTAGCACGCCAAATAAGCCTTGAGCGTTTATCACGCATTCCTGCCTTTATTGAGTTTCAACAAGGTATCGTTCAGGCTCTGCAACGACTACAAATTATTCCGCAGATTCAAACAAAAGGAGCAAGATAGAATTATGTTCACGACACAAACGGCCGTTCCCGACGCCCACGGCAAATTTGGCCCCTACGGCGGCCAGTTCGTCCCCGAAACGCTGATGCCTGCCCTCGAAGAACTCATCGCCGCCTACGACGAAGCCAAAAACGACCCCGACTTTATTGCTGAATTTAACCATTTGCTCACAACCTATGTCGGCCGGCCGTCTCCCCTCACCTATGCCAAACGACTCAGCGAAAAGCTGGGCGGGGCGCAAATCTACCTCAAGCGCGAAGATTTGAACCACACCGGGGCGCACAAAATCAACAACGCCCTCGGCCAGGCGCTGCTGGTCAAGCGCATGGGCAAGCAGCGGGTGGTGGCCGAAACGGGCGCGGGGCAGCACGGGGTGGGGTCGGCCACGGCCTGCGCCATGCTGGGGCTGGAGTGCATCGTCTACATGGGCGAAGTAGACATTGCTCGGCAGCAACCCAATGTCTACCGCATGAAGCTGCTCGGTGCCGAAGTGCGCCCCGTCAGCAGTGGCAGCCGCACCCTCAAAGATGCCATCAACGAAGCGATCCGCGACTGGGTGACAAATGTCGAAACCACCCACTACCTGCTTGGCTCGGTACTTGGCCCCCATCCCTATCCGGTAATGGTGCGCGATTTTCAAAGCGTGATTGGGCGAGAGGCGCGGCAGCAGGTGTTGGAAAGAACCGGCCGTTTGCCCGATACTGTCATTGCCTGTGTGGGCGGCGGCAGCAACGCGATGGGCATCTTCCACGGCTTCCGCGACGACGAAGGGGTAGATTTGATTGGGGTGGAGGCGGGCGGCCACGGTATTGCCAGCGGCGAACACGCAGCGCGGTTTGCCGACCTAAACGTGGCGCGGCTGGGGGTGCTGCACGGCACCAAGAGCTATGTGATGCAGACGGCCGACGGCCAAATCATCGAGACCCACAGCATTAGCGCGGGGCTGGATTATCCCAGCATTGGCCCGGAACACGCCTGGCTGCGCGACCAGGAGCGGGCGTTTTACACCTATGCCACCGATGACGAGGCACTGGAAGCATTTCAGGTGCTGTCAAAAACGGAGGGGATTATTCCGGCGTTAGAATCAAGCCATGCCGTGGCCGAAGTGCTTAAACGCGCCCCCAAAATGCGCCGCGATCAGATCATCGTTTGCAACCTCAGCGGTCGAGGTGACAAAGATTTGAACACGGTGATTGACGTTCTCAACCTGTAGCCCAAGATTGGAATCTTCGGTTACAAGTGGGCGAATTCGGTGGTGATTTGGACGGTTTGGAAGTAAAGGGCGACGGTTTCGCTTAATAAACGGCCGTATCCACCCGCCATCAACACCACCACCGGCACCCCCGCCTGGCGGCAGCGGCGTAGCACTAGCTTGTCCCGCGCCGCCATTCCCGCTGCCGACAATGCCAGCCGCCCCAGCCGATCATGGACATGGACATCGGCTCCGGCTAGATAAAAAATCAGCTCCGGTTTGGTAGCCAGCGCCTGCATGACGGCTGGCTCCAACTGCCGTAAATAAGCGGTATCTTCAGTGCCGTCTAGCAGCCCAATATCAAGGTCGCTGGGAACTTTGCGGAAGGGGAAATTTTTCTCGCCGTGGATGGAAAAGGTAAAGATGGTGGGGTCGCTGGCCGCAATTTCGGCGGTGCCATTGCCCTGATGGACGTCACAATCAATTACCGCCACCCGCCGCACGCGCCCTTCGGCCTGCATTGTTCGCGCCGCCACCACCACGTCATTGTAAAGGCAATACCCCTGGCCGTGGTCGCGGCAGGCGTGGTGGGTGCCGCCTCCCAGTGACAGTGCCAACCCATCGCGCAGGGCGATGCGGGCAGCCGCTGTGGTGGCTCCCACGGTGTACTGCACCCGGTTGATTAGCTCCGGCGACCACGGCAACCCAATGCGCCGCATTTCGGCTCGGCTCAACAGACCTTGCTCAAGCCGCTGTAGATAGCTGGGAAGATGGGCGCGTTGCAGGGAAACGGCCGTTATTTTTGGAGCCGCCACCAAATCATCCGCCGCCACCAGCCCCGCTGCCTGCACCCGCTCCCGCAACAGCCGATATTTGTCAGCGGGGAAGCGGTGGTTTTCTGGTAAAGGAAAGGTGTGGTGGTCGTAGTAAAAAATTTTCATGCAGCTGCATCAATCATAATCATCGCCATACGGGTCTTCTTCCCCCCAATCCAGCGGGTTGCGCCCCCGGTACACCCACTCTTCAAACGCCAGCGTTGGGTCTTCATCGAGCAACGCCTGCTCCAATCCCAAATCATAAATCGTGTCGGCTAAGTCATCCATCGCCAGCAATTCCACCGTTCGATCCCGCTGGCTTTCCCGTTCGCTCTCCAAATTGTCGCGCTCGGCTCGCTTCCGCGCCATCTGCTTCTGCAAATCCTGCCACATTTCAGCAAAGTAATCGCGCCCAACGGCCGTTAATTTTTCCGCCTGCTGCATCCGGCGGCTGCTTTCATGCCGCTCCAGGCGGCTCAACTCCTGCTCAAGCTCACGCAGCCGCCGCTGGCAGCTTTCCAATTCACGGCGCAGTGCGTCCACCAATTCCTGGTCAGAATAATGGTAGGTGCCAGAAATGCTGTCTGGCTCCAGTTCCAGCGTTTGCAGCCGTTCCAAATCGTTGGCAGCATAGGCGGCATTGATCCGCATCATCATGTCGGTGCGGTAGGTGCGGTCTGCCTCGTTAGGGGCCAGGTCGGGGTGAAAACGGCGAGCCAGACGACGATAGAGCCGCTTGAGTTCGGCACTTTGGTCTTCGCTGAGGCGGGGGGTTGGTTTTTCGGGGGTTAACGGCCGTTCTCGATACCGATACTCCCCCGATGCCGCCGCCCCATGCTCCGCATCCAGCCGCCAATTTTTCAGCCACTCATCCGCCTCATCCCCATCAAATTGCGGCCCCTCCTCCCGCTGCAAACGCCGAATCTCGCTTCGCAGCCGCCGAATCTCCTCATCCAGCTTCTCTACCCGCTTCAACAGCGGCTCCAGCCGAGAGCGTAGCTTAAACTCAAAGGCACTAATCGCCGCCAACCGCTCCGCCAAATTCGCCTCCGCCTCAATTAGCCGAGGGCGAATCTCCTGAAGCTGCCGCTGCAATGCCTCAACTTGCTCCTGCCAAATCGTTTTCGCCTGAATCAGTTCGCTTTTCATCTACGTCCTATTTTCCCGCTCATTTGGGCAAATGGTAGCCTAAAATCTGGGCATTATCAATCGGGTAAAGGGTGAGATTGGGAGGTTGAGAAGCTAATCTCCCAATTACCGCCGTCATGCCGCTGTCATACTCCTACCACCCTCCCATCGGCAACCGTGCTATAATTTCACAAGGATGCTTGCAAAAGCACTATCCAAATCAACAATGAGCCACAAATCTCCTTCTCTACCTATTTGTGGACACAGGACAAGAGCATGAAACCACGTTGGCGCAAGGTTTTGCGCGATGTCTGGGCTAACAAAACCAGAACCATTATCGTCTTGCTATCCATCGCCGTGGGCGTGGCCGCCATCGGCATGGTCATGGGGTCGCAGCTTATCATTGACCGCGACCTGCCGGCAGATTTTGCGGCTGTCAACCCCGCCAGCGGCACTATTTTTGCTCTCAACACTTTCGACGACGACATGATTGAGGCCATTCGCGCCATGCCAGAAGTTGAAGCGGCTGAAGGTCGCCGCTTTGTCGTCGTCCGCTTTTTGGGCGACGATGGCGAATGGCATAATCTCCAGCTTTTCGCCGTGCCTAACTTTGATGAAATGACCATCAACAAGCTCAAGCCGCAAACGGGCGAATTTCCCCCGGCCGAGCGCAACATCTTGCTGGAACGCGCCGATTTGTTCCCCACGAATGCGGCGGCGTTGGGTTTTACGGGCATCGAAGTTGGAGATACGGTGACGATTGAGCCACCCGACGGCCGGCAGCGTGAGGTTGTCATTTCTGGCACCACGCACGATCTGAGCCAGCTTCCCGCCTTTATCGCGGGTACCGGCTATGGCTATATCACTTACGACACCCTGGAATGGCTGGGCGAACCGCGTGACTATAATCAAGTTGTTTATGTGGTAAAAGAAAACAAGCTAGATGCTGAACATGTGCAGGCCGTTGGCAAACTCATTGAAAATCGGCTAGAGCGCAGCGGCGTACAGGTCATCTTCACCCTTGTGCTATCACCCGGCGAACACCCGGCGCAAAATTTCCTCAACGCCTTTTCCTATGTGCTGGGTGCGGTCGGCTTTCTGGCTCTGGGGCTAAGCAGCTTTCTCATCATCAACATTTTGGCAGCCATTCTGGCACAGCAGGTGCGGCAAATTGGCATCATGAAAGCGATTGGGGCACGCACGGGACAAATTGGCAGCATGTATTTTGTGTTGGTTGTCATGTTTGGGCTAATGGCGGTGCTGATAGCGATACCACTGGGTGCTCTTGGGGCAACTGCTTTGGCAAATCTATTTGCCACGCTGCTCAACTTTGATGTCGGCGGTTTTGCTCTGGACCCGACGGTGGTGCTGGTGCAGGTCGCCATTGGGCTAACAGTGCCGCTGCTGGCGGCCATTTTTCCCATTGTGCGCGGCGTGAACGTGACGGTGCGCGAGGCCGTAAATACCGAGCAGGGGCTGGGCAAAGGGCAGTTTGGCACAGGGCTGGTGGACAAATTGGTGCTGGGACTGCGGCGTGTTATTCCCATGCAGCGGCCGGCGCAAATTTCACTGCGGAATACGTTCCGGCGTAAGGGGCGGCTCATTTTGACGCTGGTCACGCTGTCGCTGGCGAGCGCCATTTTTATCAGCATTCTTAGCGTGCGGGCATCGCTGCTGCAAACGCTGGATGATGCGCTGACTTATTTTGATTATGATGTGCAGGTGCAGTTTAGCCGGCCGTACCGCACCGACCGCATTCAACGGGCATTAACCACCATCCCGGAGGTGGAAACGGTGGAGACGTGGGGGTTTGCCAGCACGCGCCGCATTCGACCTGACAATTCGGAAAGCGACACGATTATTCTTTATGCACCAACGGCCGATTCTGGCATGTTGAACCCGATATTGATAAACGGCCGTTGGCTGCGCCCCGACGACACCAATGCCGTTGTTCTCAACACCGACGTACTGCGAAACGAAGACGACATCACCGTCGGCACCCCCATTGTGCTGGAGCTAAATGGCAAAAACCAGACCTTTGTCGTCGTGGGGCTAGTGCGCGGCGTTCTTACTGGCCCCAATGCCTTTGTCAACTTTGACTATTTTGGCCGCATCACTAAACAGGTAGACCGCGCCCAAATCTCCCTCGTGCGGCTGACCGACCGCAGTGCTGCCGCCCAGGGCCGTCTGTCTCCTGTGCTGGAAGATGCCTACCGCGACGGCGGCTTCCGTGTGGAAGTGGTGCAAACCATTTCTCAGGTGCGCACCATCATTAGCACCATTTTCAACGTCATTATCGCCTTTTTGCTGGCTATGGCCGTACTGCTGGGTGTCGTCGGCGGGCTGGGGCTGATGGGAACAATGAGCATCAACGTGCTGGAACGCACCCGCGAAATTGGGGTAATGCGAGCTATTGGCGCGTCCGACGGTGCGGTGCTGCGAATTGTGCTGCTGGAAGGGATAATCATCGGGTTGATTAGCTGGCTGATTGGCGGTCTCATCGCCATTCCCACCAGTCGCATCCTGACAGATACCGTGGGCAATCTGCTGCTGCAAGCCGCGCCCAGCTTTGTCTTTGCCACCTGGGGCGCAGGCTTTTGGCTGCTCATCATCCTGCTGCTGGCACTCGTTGCCAGCTTCCTCCCCGCCCGTGGTGCTTCGCGCCTCACCATTCGTGAGGTGCTGGCGTATGAGTAGGGAGTGAGGCGTAGGGTGTGGGGAATGAACACCCTACTCCCTACGCCCCACTCCCTACTGTGTGATCCATGAGCCGTTTTACTTCCTACCTCGGCATCACCCGTTCGCTGCTAATGTACTACGGTACGCCGTGGCGGACCCGGCGGTTGCTGTGTTTTTATGGGCAGTTTATTCGGCCTGGAGACCTTTGTTTTGACATTGGGGCGCATGTGGGCAACCGAATGCGACTATGGCGCAAGCTGGGCGGGCACATTGTCGGGGTGGAACCACAGCCGCAGTTGATGCGGTTGCTGCGGCAAAGTTATGGCCACTTTTCCACCATCAACCTCCTTGAACAAGCGGTTGGTGCAGAGCCAGGGGAAGCAACGCTTTATGTGAGCGAGCGAACGCCTACCGTGACTTCGCTATCGGCAGGGTGGATAACGGCCGTTTCTCAAGACCCCACCTTTGCTCATGTGCAATGGAACCAGCAAATCACTGTTCCCGTCACCACGCTGGATGCACTGATTGCCGAGTTTGGCCTGCCCGCTTTTTGCAAAATTGACGTGGAGGGGTATGAGCTGGAAGTACTGCGCGGGCTGTCGCAGCCGTTGCCTGCACTGTCGTTTGAGTATGTTGCTGCCACGATGCCGCTGGCGCTGGCCTGCATTGACCGACTAACTGAGCTTGGCAACTACGAATTTAACTGGTCAGAAGGAGAGCAGCACCGTTGGCAAACGGCCGTTTGGTTCCCCCCCGCCGACCTCAAGCAGCGGTTGCAAGCTGTGCAAAGAGGTTCTGGTGACATTTATGCCCGGAGGATTCAGTAATCAGTTATCAGTAACCAGTGTTCCGTACCGATTACTGATTACCGATTACCGATTGCCGATCAATCTGCCGCTGCCAAAACCAACCCCGGTGTCATACGAGTGCGGTTGCGGCGGTAGAAGTGGAGCATGAAAACGGCCGTTAACAATCCCACCATTCCAAACGTCACCCACGGCAGCATGTGCATCCCGTTTGCCATCGCATAATCCACCAATACACCACCCGCAATGTGCCCAATGCCTCCCCCAATCGCCAGTGCCAGCGAATTGACGCCAAAATACGCCCCTCGCGCCGTTGGGTCAGCCAAACTGGCGGCAATCGTTTCCGCATTGGGCATCACCAGCACAATCCCGGCAGCAAAGAAAAAGACCGAGACATATAAATGCCATACCGTTTCCACCAGTGCCACCATCCCCAATGAAAACGCCATAGACACAATCCCCACAATAATCATCGGCATCGGCCGCAAGAAACGCTGCGCCAGCCGCAGCAGCGGCACCTGCAGCACAATGGCAATGACCGCATTGACCGTAAACAGCATTCCCACGCTGCTGTCACTACCCGTCAGTGTCTTCACTTCCAGCGGCATGGCAATGGAAAGTTGTGTCCACATAAACCAAAAACCCATCATCAAGGCGGTATAGAGCAAAAACGGCCGATCATGAAAGGCCAAGTTTAACCCCTGCGTCATTGGCTGCTTTTCGTTGGATACCTGAACGGCTGGTAACAGCAGCAGCGACAGCACAAACGCCAGCAGGAAAAAGCTGGCCGAGGCGGCGCCAACATAAGCAAAGTCATACTGGATCAAAAACGACCCCACAATAGGCCCCACCGTTCGCGCCAAATTCTGCAGCACACCAATCCGCGCATACAGTTCACTGAGCTGTTCGGCCGGAGCCAAAGCTGCCACTGCGGCCTTAAGCGGTGCGCCAAACATCGCCCCACCTAATGCCGCCAGTGCGCCCCCGGCCAAGAGCATGGTTGGTGTGGTAGCAAACCCCATCAGCACAAAGCTAAAAGTACGCACCAGCGTTCCCAATACGATCAGCCCTTTGGCACCAAAGCGATCTGCCAATGCCCCGCCAAACACCGAAAGTCCCTGCTGGGCAAATTGGCGCACCGCCAGCACAATGCCAATAAATGCCGCTGCCCACCCCAAGTCATCTACATAATGCACTGACAGGAGTGGAATAATGAGAAAAAAGCCAGCGTGCATCAAAAACCAGGTAATCAACGCTACCGTCAACCCGCGCTGCCGTGCCTGAGGTGTCAGCTCGCTCGCCAATTTTTGTTTCATCATGTGTCTATATCCCAAAAAGAAACCTCCCACTGGTTGGCACCAGCGGGAGGTTTTGTTTGATCCTTTTGTGTCAAATCGGCCTACGGACAAATCGCATCGGCCACGTCTTGCCAGGTATTAGCGTTGTTGGAATTGGCATCGTTGTTAGGCCAACTCACAAAGTCCGCGTTGCCACCGTTGGTACCTGCATACAGCACCTGCAGCATGAGGCCAAACGGGTTATTGATGCCGCCCATTTCGGCTACCACATCCACTTCCAATTCCACCACCCACTGGTTGCCGCTGTTGCCAAACGTGGCTGTCCAGTTACCGCTGGGGTTAACAGGTGTCCAATTTTGCCCGTCGGAGTTACTGCTGATGCCGTTGCGAACCTGCACCGAGCCATCCCGCCCAATTTGGAAGAAGCGGTCGGCAGAATCGGGATCGCCGCCGTTATTGGTGGTGTCAAAGTATATCCGCAGCGAATCCTCTGGGTCGGCGGTATCGTCGTTGATCAGGAAAGCCCAATACATCTTGCTGGCATCACGTCGGTAGTAAATTTGCACCAGCCGCGCTGGGTTGTTTTCCGTCTGGAACTGGATCAGTGCCTGCCCCGGCCATTCGGCCACACTAAACGAGCCATCTATAACAGGTGCCACCTGGCCTTGACCAA
Organism: Anaerolineales bacterium; assembly: GCA_020432595.1. The sequence continues at coordinate 11,503 of JAGQGA010000002.1, forward strand.
TGCAGGCAGCGTTGGAATTCGGAACGGCCGTATTTGTGGCAGTTGGCGGCGGCACCGTGGCCGTCGGGGTCATTGTCGCCGTCCCTGTAGCCGTGGCCGTGGATGTCGGTGTGGCTGTTCCCGTGGCCGTTGGGGTTGGCGTAACCGTTGGCGTGTTGGTAATTGTCGGCGTCACACTAGGAGGCAGCGTAGCCGTAGCCGTAGCCGTTTCAGTCGGCGTGCCAGACGTTGGCGTAGCGGTTGGCGTTTGGTCAGCCACCAGCGGGTCGGTACCTTGTGTCAATTCAGTGCCATCTGGCACACCGTCGCCATCGGTATCGGCCTTGGCCGGGTTAGTTTTGTACTGGTTAACCTCATCGCCATCGGGCAAAATGTCGCCATCGGTGTCGCGCTTGTTAGGGTCACTACCGTAGATAAACGCCTCATCGCCATCTTTTAGCCCATCGCCGTCAGAATCGGGATTATTGGGGTCGGTGCCAATTTGGGCTTCCTGGCTATCGGTCAAGCCATCGTCGTCAGCATCGCCAATGACAACGGCCGTTTCGGCAATGCTTGTGGCCGCCACCAACGTTTGGGCAGCAACGGCCGTTTGCGTGGCCTGCACCTCAAACCCAGCCACCGCCGTGGGGGCCGTCGTCCCCCACAGTTGCCGCAGTGAACCTTGCGCCAAAGCGATCATTGCAAAAGCACAAGCAAGCGTCAGCAGAAAAATCAGCCCATACATTGCCCAGGTCGGAATCATCGAACCCGCTTGGGCCTCTCCCGTAAGCGTCTGCCGCCCGCCGGCCCGTGACACCACCTCAACTTCAAAAGGATACACACCACCGCCGCCAAACACACTTTGGCTACGCGGCTCCACGGCCAGCTCTACGTGGGCAATTTGCCCCGGATTGATGCCAATGCGCCCGGTTTCTCCCCGGAATTGCAGCGCACCCTGGCGGTCACGCGCCACAACGCTGAAATTAGCGGGCGCGTTGCCGGTGTTTTGTACCCGCACAACGGCCGTTCCCGGCACGCGCAACTGTTCCGCATCCAGGCTGGCTTCAAAGGCCACATACGTCCCCAGCAGCAAAAACGCATTCTCCGCCACCCGCAAATCCGGGTGACGTTGTGACACCAGTTCAATGCGAAAACGCTGCCGCCCAGTGGGGGTAGTCGGATGGCGCGGCGGACGGAAAGAGAGCGTCAGCGACACCGTTTGCCCCGCTGGAACCGACACAAAACCATCGGGCATTGTGACCCACGAGCCAGGGATACCCTGCACCCGCAGCCCCACCCGATCATCGGTATTGCCCCGATTTAGTACCTCCACCGTCATATCCACCCGCTGCCCAGGGTCAACCGCAATTTGCTCCCGCGTCAAGAACAGTGCCAATGGATCCACGACGGGTTCTACGGGTGCAGATGGCTGCGACGGCACCTGGGTATGGGCAACGCCTGGCGTTACCGGGCGGCGCAGCACCGTATGGGCATGGGGTTCAGATTCGGCCGTGATGGGCATTTCTGGCCCTTGCAGCAGCAGTTCATACGGCCCAACACGGATCACAGAACCGGGCAAAATGGGGGTAGGATGATCGGGCAGCAAGCGACGGTCATCTACAAAGGTGCCGTTGATGCTGTTCAGGTCAACAATTTCCCACCCTAAGGATGTGGCTTGTAGCCGGGCGTGTTGGCGTGAAACCCCTTCGGCCGGCAGCACCACATCATTTTCTACCCGCCGCCCCAGCGAAATCACCGAACGGGTTAGCGGCACGACGCTGGCATCGTGCCCCGGCGTGCTAATATGCAGCGCAAAACCGGGGGGTGGTTCCGGCACGCGCTCTAAAATGCTGACCTCCTCCGGCGTCACAATCTGGGTGGAAGTGCTTTCCAGCGAAAGCTGGGCACTCCGCAGCGCGGCCGCTAACTCTGCCCCCGTTGCAAAACGGTCAGCGGGGTCCTTGGCCAAGGTTTTTGCCAGCAAATTGTCAATCAGCAGCGGAATATCGGGGCGCACTTCGCTGACAAAGGGAGGCATGGCACCGCGAATGTGGGCTTGCAGTGCCTCGGACAGCGATTTGAAGGTAAAAGGCAGCTTGTTGGTAAATAGCTCATAAAGCACAATCCCCAACGAGTATAGATCGGTACGACCATCGAGCGCCCCGCCCTCGCATTGTTCCGGCGACATATAAGTGGGCGTTCCCAGCGTGGCACCGCTTTCAGTCATGCCGCCCGCCCCTTGTAGCTTCACTAGCCCAAAATCGGTGAGCAGGGCGCGGAAGGGGGCGTTGTTGGTCTCGTCCACCTGGTTCAGCCGCTTCAAAATGATGTTGCCCGGCTTAACATCGCGGTGAATGATTCCCTGGCGATGGGCGTAATCCAATGCTTCGGCAATTTGGATGCCGATTTGCAGGCTTTGGGTAAGCGGCAAATATTTCTGCATCCGCTGCAGCCGCCGCAGATGGTCACGCAGGCTGCCGCCATCTACATACTCCATCGCAATAAACAGCCCAGAGTCGGAGTCGCCAAAGTCAAAAATTTTGACGATAGAGGGGTGGTCGAGTTTGGCCGTTGTTTGTGCTTCCTGCACCAGCCGCGCCCGGAACTCTGCCTGTCGGGCGTAGTGGGCGTGCATTAGCTTGATGGCGATTTGGCGGTTGAGGTTAAGATCGGCAGCGCGGTAAACGGTACCCATACCGCCGTCACCAAGCAAGGCTTCCAGCCGATAGCGGTTGTTGATGGTTTGACCAACTAAACTGGTCATAACTGCCTCGAAGAGTGTAGCAAGTTGCAGGTGGCAAGTTGCAGGTCTTGATGACTTGTAACTTGTTACCTGCTACTTGCAACCTAACAAAACTTACAAGATTTGGCGCACGGTATGTAGAAAGAGGTCAACATCGGCTCGGGTAATCCAATAATGAGTTACGGCGCGGAATCGCTTGCCGTAACCGCCGCCTACCCAAATGTTGGCTTTTTCCCGCAGTTGGGCAGCAAATTCTTCGCTGCTTACTTTGGCATCGGCTGCCAAATCAAAAAAGACGATGTTGGTGCGCACCATGTCAACGTCAATGTCAATACCGGGGATGGTGGCTAATCCTTCGGCCAGGGCGTGTGCGTTGTCGTGGTCATCAGCCAGCCGTTCAATCATTTCGTGAAGGGCAACAACCCCAGCAGCGGCTACTACGCCAGCCTGACGCATGGAGCCACCGACCAACTTGCGTAAACGGCGGGCGCGTTGAATCACTTCAGCAGAACCACACAAAACAGAGCCAATGGGGGCAGATAACCCTTTGCTGAGGCAAAAGGTAACGCTGTCTACGTGCTGGGTAATTTCGCGGGCATCTATGCTTTGGGCAACGGCCGAATTAAATAGCCGGGCACCATCCATATGGACAGACATGTTGTGGTGCTGGGCGATGGTGCGGATGTTGGCGTAGTAATCGGGCGAAATGGGGTAGCCGAATTTGGTGCCGTAACTGTTTTCCACGGCAATGAGACGGGAGATGGGATAGTGGGGGTCGTTAGCACGAACGGCCGTTTCCACCTCCGCCAAATCCATCTTGCCATACTTATCCGTTGCCAGTTGGCGCATTGCCACGCCCCCCAGCACCGATACACCGCCCGCTTCGGCCAGCGCAATATGTGAATCTCGCCCTAAAATCACCTCATCTCCCCGCTGGGCATGGCTAAGAACCCCCAACAGATTGCCCTGAGTGCCGCTGGTCACAAAAACGGCCGCTTCTTTGCCCACTTTGGCGGCCGCCAATCGTTCCAACTCATTGACCGTTGGATCTTCCCCATACACATCATCCCCAATTGGGGCAGTTGCCATAGCCTCCTTCATACGCGGAGTCGGCCAGCTTACAGTATCGGAGCGAAAATCAATTTTGTCCATGCGTGAAGTTTACGTAATATTGGCAAGATTGCAAAATATCCTGCTAAAGAAGGAGCGAGTGGCAAGTGCAAGTTACAAGTCATGATAGTTTGCTGACTTGCAACCTGCTACTTGCCACTTGTAACCCATGATGAGAGAACGTTGTTTACGGCCGTTTATATGCCCCATTTGCCAACAGCCACTGCACCGCAGCGGTGGCGGTGCCCGCTGCCCACAAAACCACACCTTTGATTTTGCCCGCGAAGGGTACTTACATTTGCTGCCGGGGGGTGGCAAACGGCCGAAATTTTTGGGTGATAGCACCGACATGGTGCAGGCGAGGCGGCGCTTTTTAGACACTGGGCTTTATGAACCGCTGCGAATGCGGCTGCAAACGATAGCAAAGCAATGCGTAGAAACGATCAACGAGCCAGTTGTGGTCGAGATGGGCTGCGGTGAGGGGTATTACGTAGGTGGGCTGGCAGAACAATGGCCGTCGGCAGGCTGTTTTGTGGGGGTGGATGTGGCGAAGGAGGCGGTGCGGCTGGCGGCACGGCGGTATCAGGGGGTGCAGTTTGCGGTGGCGGATGTTAAACGGCCGTTGCCGCTGACACCCGCTTGCGCCCACCTGCTGCTCAACATTTTTGCCCCGCGCCAGCCCGCCAGCTTTGCCCAACTGCTGGCTCCCGGCGGCTGGCTGCTGGTGGTTATTCCCCAAGATAATCATCTGGCTACAGTACGCGAGCAACTGGGACTGCTCACAATTGAAACGGACAAGGAAGCCAAAGTGGTGGCGCAGTTTACACCGTGGCTGCGGCTGGTGCGCCAGGAAACGGTATCGTTTGCGCTGACATTAACTGCCAACACCCTGGCTGATTTGGTACTGATGTCGCCGAACGCCCGCCATTTGGACGAAGGGCAGCGGGCGGCACTAGCAACGCTGCCGCTCCACAGCAGCGAGGCAAGCCTGACGCTGCTTTTGTTTCAGCGGAGTTAGCCATGTAGCATAGCTGCACTATGAAGAATCAAAATAGGACGCAGATTTTCCTGATTTTCTTGATCCGGTTCATCAGGTTAATCTGCGTCCTATTTTCAGGAGAGGTAATCGGCCAAAGATTTGGCAGGGTGGACAAACAGGTCTGTGGGGGTTGTTTGCGGAACAAGGAGCCACAGGGCGCGGGGTCTGATCTCGCACTGAATCGGGGTTTGTCTGGCTGGCTCACCGTCGGTTTGGGTGGCGGCGGTGGGGGTGGCGTGGATGGTGATGGAACGGCCGTTTATCCGTTCTATCCCCTCTCCCTGCGCCTGCCCTTGCCGGCGAATGCGCGACAAATAGCGCCACGCTGTCGCCAGCCCGTGGCCGCGCAGCAGCCAAATGTCAAACTGACCGTCGTCTAGCTGGGCTTGGGGGTTCATTACCAGTTCCCCCCCGGCATAGCGGCGACAGTTACTGAGCAGCACCAGCAGAAATTGACCAGATTGGGAACGGCCGTCTATAGTCACCTGCATGTCGTGGCGCGGCAGCCGCCAGACGCGCCCCAATGCTTGCAGCACGTACCCCACCTTGCCCAGCTTTTTTGACCATTTGGGACGGGGTTCAATGTGCTGCACCAAATAGCCATCGGCACCCACGCCTACCCAGAGCAGCCAATAACGGCCGTTTTCCCCTCCCGCGTCGCTCACCCAACCGAGATCAATTTGTTGCAGACGGCCGTGGAGAAGAGAAACGGCCGTTTGTAATAGCTGATTGCGGTCAAATAGCGTAGCACGGGGCAACTGTAGCTCCCGCGCAAAAGAATTCGCCGTTCCGATGGGCAGCGGAGCCAGCGCCGTAGCCGACCCGGCCAGCCCGTGCGCCACATCCCCCAAAGTGCCGTCCCCACCCGCCGCCAAGACAACCCGGTGGTCAGCAGCAACGGCCGTTTGCGCCAACTCTACCGCATGACCAGCGTATTGGGTTGGCCGAATAGCCACCTGCCACCCTTTAGCCCGCCATACATCCGCAACCAATTCAATCGTCGAAGCGAGTGCTATCTGCCCAGCACGAGGGTTGTAAATCAGCGTAGCCTGCTGTAAAGGAAGTTGAGACGTTGGTTTCAATTTGTTTCCAGTAATGATAGACGGCCTGAGCAAGAATAGCGGCCGGTGTAGAAGTGGTATCGGCAAGAAAATGCTCCCGCTGTAACGGCTCCTGTTTTGCCAACATCCACATATAAACAGACCAATCCGCTTCCGATATATCCCCTTGTCCCCGTACCCCGTTAATACGCTGCCGTAGCCGCGCCTCAATCACCTCTTGCGATGCCTGTACGTAGCAAACAGCAACAGGGGTACTGGTTTCGGCAGCAATATTACATAATCTTTGGCGACGTGCCGCCAAATAATTAGAGGCATCAAAAATAATCCGCTGTCCCCGGCGCAACCGCTGCCGAATAATGGCATAGCACACCTCATAAACCAGCGACATGGCGTTTAAGGTGTAGCCAGGATGCTTGCTCATTTGCTGACGTACCGCATCCGTACTAACCACAATACATTCTGTCAGGGTACGCAGGCTGTGAACCACCGAAGATTTACCACTTCCTGGCAAACCGACCATCATCAAGACACTTCCACCAGGCAACACGGCCGGCAATTGCGGAAGTCCAGCGTCAATGACACCTATATATTCTTGCACTTCCATACTTCAACCTGAGTTAAATAATAAGTGGG
>JAGQGA010000002.1:18165-34831 GCA_020432595.1 Anaerolineales bacterium
GGTTATTATAACATGGTTAAAGGGTGAAAACAGACAAAAAAAAGCCGCCTAAATCAGGCGGCTCTTCAAGGAGGAGAAAGAACGTTTGAAAGAGAAGAAAAATTGTTGTTTGTTACCGTTACCACTACAGTACCTTAGTACCATTAAAAACAGTGTTACAGTAAGGCCAATTGTGATTTTCGGTTGTTATTCTTTTGTTATCACTGCACGGAAACAAACAACACAGCCAAAGTGACCACTGCTCACTACAGCCACCACGGCAGACAACATCGTAGAAGCATTGGAGCCACACCGCAAAACGCATTATAGCCAACATCAAAGCGCATCACAGCCACATCGTTGCCACATTGTAGCTACATCGCAACCCCAACCTAACAATAGCAGTGACTGAAGAGGAGACCGGCGAAAGTCGGTCTTTTTCTTGTGGGTAAGAAATAGGATAAACCCCACGTCTATAGCAATATAAGCAACATTCGTTTTGCTTACTTCTCCTCATCTAAAAAGCCCCAGTACCGATGGACCAGGGCTTTTTCTTTGCCTGGCAAACCACAAGCTCTAAGTGCCATCTTTCTAGCGTTTGTAATGTAGCTTGTAATGCTTTATGGCTATGATACCAGTATTCATAGTACTCAATGGCTATGACCAAGGTACTCTTATTGGGAGCTTTCATTTTTGAGGAGACAAACGTCATGACAAAACTGTTGCGACAATCCATTCTTTTGCTGATTCTTTTAACGGCCGTTTCTCTGCGTGGCGAAGTTTACGCGGCAGGGCAAATGCCAGGAATAGAAGCAGAGGCAAAAGTGGATGCCCAGATACAATCAGCGTTGTTGAATAGCGACAGCCCAACTATAGATGTGATCATTCGCAAGACAAGTGCGGACATTCAGTTGGATGCTGTGATTGAACAGTTGGGTGGCACGGTTACGCATGACTTGCCAATCATTAACAGCGTGGCGGCAACCGTGCCAAATGAGGCTGTGTGGCCGTTGGCAAACCATGCTAACGTTCTTTATATTGCCCTGGATGGTGTGGTGGAATCAACGGCCGTTCAAACTGAGCCAACACAACCAACCCCCATTCAGGTTGATCGCGGTGGCGTGCAGCAAGGGCTATGCACAACCGTTGATGCCACAGCCCGTAACAAGCCATTCTCCAATTGCCAAACTGAGCTAAACCAAGGGCCAGCTCCCATGGCTGCCCAAAGCGGCAGCAGCTATGTGCTGGAACTATTTGAGACGGCCAGCATGAACAACAATGATGGTACCGCCAACTGGAATGGTTCGTGGGTTGAGACCGGGGAGTTTGAACAAAGCCTAGCTTCTGACGACATCATGATTGTAACGGATTTGGGGCGCAACAGCTTGCGGGTACGGGATGACAACAACAGCATCGAACGAAAGGTCAATTTAAGCGGAGCAACAAGTGCCACCTTGAGCTTTCTCTACAGCCGCTATTCGCTCGACAACACGAACGAATACGTCAGTGTTGATGTTTCGGCTAACGGTGGTTCTAGCTGGACGGAACTGGTGCGTTACCAAGGGGCAGGCAGTGACTCGACCTATTATAGTGCCAGCTTTGATATTTCGGCTTACGCCACAGGGGAAACGGCCGTTCGTTTTCGCTCTCCCGCCGGTAACATGGCCGATGGGGATATGGTCTTCTTTGACGATGTCAAGATCGAATACACCACACCCAGCAATAACGGCAGCAACGGCGGCAGCGGCACAACTATCACCTCAGTCCACACTGGCAAATGTGCCGATGTCAGCGGCGGATCACTATACGATTGGTCTAATGTCTTGCAATGGCCTTGCACCGGCAACGCCAACCAATCGTGGACAGTCATTCCTAGCAGCGGCACTTATCAGCTTCAGGCGGTTCACAGCGGCAAATGTATGGATGTTGCCAGCGGCTCCACTGCCGATGGAGCCGAAATTGTGCAAATGACCTGCACCAACAGCAACAGCCAGCGCTGGCAAATTACGCCCAGCGGTAGCGGCTATCAGCTTCTCAATATCAACAGCAACAAATGTCTTGACCTGCCAGGCGGCACAAACAACGATGGCACCAACTTAATTATCTACAGTTGCACCGGCAACACAAACCAGCAGTGGCAGCTCACGTTGCCGGGAACCTCGACAGCGGGGCTCAAGCTGGCCTATGCGTTTGAAGAAAGCGGAGGCATTCAGGTGCATGATGCTTCGGGCCAAGACAATACCGGGCTACAGGTAGGGGCAACATGGACAAATAACGGCCGTTCTGGCCAAGGTGTCACGTTTGATGGCGTGGACGACTATATTACCGTACCAGATGAAAACAACAGCCTGGATATGACCAGTGAAATGACAGTGGAAGCATGGGTACGGCCGGCAACCATTGCCAGCGGCCAGTGGCAGCCAATTGTCCACAAAGAGGAATATAGCTACCCCGTTAACTACGGGTTAACGATCATTGGTGATGAAATTGATTTCGGTTTCTACAACGGCAGTTGGCGTGAAACCATTACCAACGGGGTCAATCTGAAGGCAAAGCAGTGGGTGCATATTGCCGCTGTTTACAATGATGCCGCTAACTCCGTAACGATTTATGTGAATGGAACGGCCGTTGCCAGCAAATATGAAACCGGCAAGCTGGCCGTCAACAACGACCCCGTTCGCATCGGGGTAAACCCAATTGGCACCTACTTCTCCGGCGAGATGGACGACATACGCATTTACAGTCGCGCCCTAACACAGGCCGAAATTCAAAGCGATATGAACACCCCCGTACCAGATGGGTCAAACGGTATGCCAATACCCAACGCTTATGACTATCTCCAGGTTGTGGGGGCAAACTCGGTACAGAGCAGCGGCATCACGGGCAGCGGCATTACGGTCGCCGTCGTTGATAGCGGCGTAAACACAAGCAATTTAGGCAAGTCGGTGCTTGCCACCTATACGACTGTCAACAACTCGACCACTGATGAGCATGGTCACGGCACCTTTATGGCTGGGATCATCGGCAGCCCCAACACTGTATCGGGCAAAAAGGTCAGCATTGCCCCTAATGCCAACATCATCAGCGTGCGCGTTTTGGATAATGAAGGCAAGGGCAGCTACTCACAAATTATTGCTGGCCTGAACTGGATTTTAGCCAACAAGAGCCAATATAACATTCGTGTTGTTAATCTATCGTTGATGGGGCCGGTAACGGGGCCATACTGGAACAACCCACTTAATCAGGCCGTTGAGGTGTTGTGGGATGCAGGAGTTGTGGTTGTCGCCGCAGCCGGTAACACCGGGCCAGAGGCTGGCTCCATTACCACGCCTGGCAACGATCCCTTTGTGATTACCGTTGGAGCCTTTACAGACAATTACACGCCCAACGACAGCAGCGACGACTATATCCCGCCCTTTAGTGCGGCTGGACCAACGGAAGCGGGCTTTATCAAACCTGATGTGATTGCACCCGGTGCCCACATCTTGATGAAGGTTGCCAACAATAGTAAATATGCTAAGGATCATCCTGAGTTGGCAAAGGGGAATGGGTATTACCAGGGATCGGGCACATCGGCGGCAACGGCCGTTACTTCCGGCGTGGTGGCTTTGATGCTGCAACAAAACCCGAACCTGACTCCGAACCAGGTTAAACAGCGGTTGATGGCGGGGGCACAAACGGCCGTTAATCCCAATGGCAGCCTCGCCTACAGCATATTCCAACAGGGCGCCGGCCGCGTGTGGGCACCCAACGCCGTGTGGGGCAATTATTCTGGCGAAGCCAATATGGGCATGATTCCCGGCGGTCAATACGTTGGGCGCGTCATCTACGATGAACAGCTTGGCGGCTATCGCTTGGTTGACCAAAACCGCAACCCATTGCCAGCCGGGCAAGATTATTTCTGGGATGGTGGCTTCTACTGGAATGGTGGTTTCTACTGGAACGGTGGTTTCTACTGGAATGGCGGCTTTTATTGGAACGGTGGTTTCTACTGGAATGGCGGTTTCTATTGGAACGGCAGCTATTTTACCGACAGTGGCTTTTACTGGAACGGCACCGACTACTGGAACGGCAACCATTACTGGAATGGAAACTATTACTGGAACGGGCTAGTTCCAGAACAACCGTAATCAGCTCAATAAAAAGTGCCACGAATTTTAGAGATTCGTGGCACTTTTTTATCACCACGCTTGCACCAGCCGCAGGCGCAACCGCGCATCATCATAATAGCTTAGCCCCCAGGCCAACGGCCGATTTTCCCGGCTATAAAACGTTACGGTCAATTTAAGCAATGGTTGCCCAGTTGCCTTCGCCAATACATTCCCCGTCTCGGCCCCTGGCATCACTGCTTGAATATCATAGATGGCATAGGCAATTTCCTGCCCGCAGTAGGTGCGAAGAAAGGTATGGATTGGCAAACTCCCATCATATTCCTGCTGTTCTTCCAAAAGAAGAGCGGCAGGGATGACGTTTTGCGCCAGAATGACGGGTTGACCGTCAGCAAAAAAGAGGCGGGAGAGGGCAAGAACGGCCGTTTCTTCCCCCACCCCCAATGCTTCCCTTTCCGTTGGGGTTGGCTGCCGCCACATCACCGACTGCGTTTCAATGCTGGGCACATAGCCACTGCTGCGAATAAGCTGCGAAAAATCAAGCATGCCACCCAAACTGGTGTTAATTTCATGCAGCCGCTGGTTGACAAACGTCCCGTCCCCCTGCTTCCGTAAAATCAACCCTTCGGCCGCCAGCTTTGCCAACACAGTTCGCACCGTCGCTCGGCTCACGCCCAGTTCCTGCGCCAGATCGCTTTCAGATGGCAGTCGGCTTCCCGGCCAATAAACTTGATCACGAATACGCTGCCGCAGCAGGGCATTTACTTGGTCAACAACGGACAAGGGGCGTTCAATCGGCATTCAAATTCAGGTGCTGCCTTGGGCAACACCCGTATAGGTAAGTCGGCAATCGTCTGATGTTTTCTAGCATAGTCGGGGGAAAGAGGCAAGTTGGCTATTCTGCCTGAAATGGGAAAATCAGATGAGATACGAACAAAAAGGTCCGCATCTCACCTGACCACCCCAACCGGCTTGGCTCCCATGTTCAGGGTAACAGACCCTCGTGACCAAATCGTGACCATTTGACATAAAATATTTGCGCTTCATGACGTTTGTCAGGTAAAAAGGCTACTTTTTGTCACTTTCACTCTAAACGGCCGTTCCGTATAGTTACGATTACATAAAAACTTCCACAATCATTTCACGCTGATGGTTAAAGTCTGGGAAATCCACACCCAGCTCCTCCAAAGTCTAACCATCCGAGAAACTAAGCAGCCCCAACGTGTGTTGGGGCTGCTTGCTGTCAAAACATTAGAGCCAGCAGCCACATCTGCTAACCACAATTAATTAGAGATTAGCGGAAATAAGAATTTCTCACGCAAAGCCGCAAAGTCGCCAAGCTTTTTTCCTTTGCGTCTTTGCGACTTTGCGTGACATAAAGTTAATTCCGATAATGTCTATTATACATAGTGTCATTCCGGGATTCTCTGAGGAATCTCGCTTCTATTTGGTAACGAGAACGGGATTTCTCCTCGCGGACTCGCCGAAATGACATGGGTTAGGCAGTAGATAAAGGGCAAATTGAGGGAATGCAATCGCCCTGCCCGAAAAGGTAGATGGTAACGCAGTTGGGGGGAGCGTCAACCTTTTTGCGACCGCTTGGTATAATTGGTTGGAAGCAAAAGTTGAGTGGTTTTGTGGAGATTGGAGATTAGAGATTGGGGATTGGGGATTTAAAATCTCTATTCTCTAATCTCCAATCTCCAATCCCTTTCTGGATATGGCTGAACAGATACGGTTATTGATTGCGGATGATCACCCGGTGGTGCGGGATGGGCTGGTGGCGATTTTGGGCACGCAGCCTGATTTTGTGGTGGTGGGGGAGGCTGGGGATGGGGCGGAGGCGGTGGCGCGGGCGGCGGTGCTGCAGCCGGACGTGGTGCTGCTGGATTTGGAGATGCCGCTGCTGGATGGGGTGGAGGCTCTGCGGCAACTGCGGGCGGCGGATGAGGGGGTGCGGGTGATTGTGTTTACGGCGTTTGACACGGATGAGCGGATATTAACGGCCGTTCAAGCCGGTGCCCAAGGCTACTTGCTCAAAGGGGTGCCGCGTCAGGAGCTATTCAACGCCATTCGCGTGGTCTATTCAGGTGGGTCGCTGCTGCAGCCGGTGGTCGCCTCCAAGCTACTGCGGCAGGTGAGTCAGCGACAAGAAGCCCCGCCGCTGGAGCCATTGACCCCACGGGAGCAGGAAGTGCTGGAGCAGTTGGCACTGGGGCTGCAAAACAAGGAGATTGCCGCCCGGCTGGTGATTAGCGAGCGAACCGTCAAATTCCACGTCAGCGCCATTTTGAGCAAGCTGCACGCTGGCAACCGCACCGAAGCGGTGGCAATTGCGGCGCAGCATGGGTTGGTGAAGTTGCAGGGGGGAGCGTAACCTCAGTCGCTGGTTTTGCCTGAGCGGGCATACCACCACGGATGACAATCAAAGATTTCGCAGATTTCACGGATTCGTCCGTGTTTGCCCGCGTCCCGTTTTTGGTCTATTTTGTCGGAATGATTGGGTTCTTGGGACAGTTGCTTAACATGACCACGCCGTTATCTGTTACCTGCACAAAATCCTCAATGCGAACGCCACCCCAGCCGGGTAGGTAAACACCTGGCTCCACGGTGATGGTCGCTCCGGCGACAAGTGTTTCCGTTTCTTCGGCGCGGAAGGACATAAACGGGTCTTCGTGGATGTCGAGGCCAACGCCGTGCCCGAGGCCGTGGCCGAAATGGTCGCCATGTCCGGCAGCGGTGATGACATCGCGGGCAGCAGCATCGGCCTGGCGCAGCGTCATGCCGGGGCGAAGAGCGGCCAGAGCGGCCTGTTGGGCGGAAAGCACCAGATCGTACACGTCCCAAAACTGCGGCGAGGGGTTGTTGCCCAAGTGAAAGGTGCGGGTCAGGTCGCTGCGGTAGCCGTTAAGCTGGCACCCCATGTCTACCACAATCGTATCCCCTTCTTGCAGTTGGCGGTCGCCAGCGCGGTGGTGGGGGTGGGCTCCGTGTGGCCCAGAAGCCACAATGATGTCAAAGGCCAATCCATCGGCCCCCCGTTCACGCATTGTTTTTTCCAGCTCCCAGGCCAGGGCGCGTTCGCTCATGCCAACGTGGGCAATTTCGTTGATTTGGCTCATGGCATAATCGGTGATGGCGGCGGCAGCGCGAAGGGCTTCTATCTCAACGGCCGTTTTTACCTGCCGCAGTCCTTCCAAACTCTTTTCCAACGGCACCCACTTGATTCCTTCACCCAGCTTTCGCCAGCTTTCCGCGTCGTAGAGCGTGATTTGTTTGGCCTCCAAAGCCAAGCGGGTAACGTTAGCAGCCACCAGCAGCTTTTTACTGTCGTCGTCGGTGCGCTGATGCTTAAACAGTTCAAAAGCTGGGGCTTGCTCTTTCGCTTGCTCCCAGTAGCGAAAATCGGTGGCGAGCAGTGCTTTGTCGGCGGTGATGAGCAGTTGCCCGGCAGAGCCGGTGAAGCCGCTGGCCCAGCGCCGGTTGGTGGCGCTGGTGATGAGGATGCCATCGGTTTGCCAGATGGGCAGTTGTTGCCGGATAAGGGCAAGGCGGTCGTGGAGCAGTTGGGCTGTTATAGACATGGGTTGGGTAAGTGCGTTGCACGCAGCGTGCAACGCACTGGTAAACTATGGCTTGGTCAAATGCTTGATCTCGGTTTGCAAAATAGCGCGGAGGATGGCGACCATCGTGGCGTAAGTAGGATCCATGCCGTAGTAGGAAAGATTTTGCGAACCGAGGTTCTTGCCCTTGCTAAAGGGGGTGTCGGAAGCATAGTGGAGCATTCCGATGGGAAAGTTGGCGTTGTAGAGGTTGACGAGTTCGTTGTAGGGGTGGCGGCGCGGACGCACCATCTCGTAGATGGCACTGAGATAGGGGCCGCCCTCCATTTCCATGTCGGTGTAGCCTTCCTTGTAGAAGACGGACATGTAGCCTTCGTTTTGCAGGAAGGTGCCGGGGACAGTAATCGCTTTTTGGTTGTCCATAACCGTGCCATAGACGAGGTGGGGGGCAACGTCGGTGGCGGTGAAGCAGTTGTCAAAAAGATAGGTGTTGAGCGAATGTTCGTCGTGGACAACGCTGGGGATCATGATGTCGCCAATACGGCCGTTTAGCGTGGCCGCTTTGCCCATGATGTAGATGCCGCGCACTTCGGCGATGTTGCGGGCGATCTCGGTGAGAACCTGATAGGCGGCCATGCCGAGGGGGTAATCTATGTTGACAACGATGGCGTTGCTGCGGCTGAGCTTGTTGAACCCATCAACCTTAAGCCGGGGGTCAAGGCTTTTTTCGCTGAGCTTGTTGAGGGAAACAATCTGAACTTCAATGTCAAAGGCGTGGTCGCTGGGGATGCGGTTGATGCCGACGTTTTTTTCGTGGGTGAGGCGTTGGGAAACGGCCGTTTCTCGCGCCGCCTCAAATTTCTTTAGCACATAATAAAGAAAATTCTCAATCCGGCTGGGGACGTTACGTGCCTGAATCGCCTCATACTCCTGCTTGAGGTCACTGTTGGGCTGGGCGTTGACAAAATCAAACAGATCTTTCTCGCGTTGCAGCGCATAGCCACTGAGCAGGTTGGTCAGAGTGTGGGTGTTGCTGGAAACAAAGTAGACCGGACAGTCGGCAAAGGGAACGTGTGGCACGCATCGTTCGACGTTTTGCCACCAGCGGCGGGTGGCGCGTTTGTAGTCGGTGAGCGACCCGGCCAGGGAGCGAATGGCGATTTCCT
The DNA here is from genome assembly GCA_020432595.1 of Anaerolineales bacterium. Next base: position 26,983 of record JAGQGA010000002.1, read on the forward strand.
GCGTTTTTTGGCTGATTTGCAGGAGTTTAACGGCCGTTTGTCCCCGCCAAATCTGCCCTAGCCGATCCAAATCCTCGGCCGGAATGTTCGTCATCCGCGCCAGTCGGACGAGGTCATTACCCTCCACACGGCCGTTTTTGTCCTCCTCACACGTTTGCAGCAGTTGGCGCACCGAGTCGCCGCGCAGCAGTTGGTGCAGCTTGCGCCGTTCAATCTGGTACGCCGTCAAAATCGGAATCAGGTCGTCAATGTCCGACTGGCTGGCAATATAAACCGCCAGCGTGCCGTTGCCATCATAAAAACTGCGCCGCCGCCGCCCCGGAGCCTGCATGTGCCGCCACGATTCCACATCAGGGTAGCCGTGCTGGGCAAACACCCGTTCCGACTGCCCCATTACCACCAGCCGCACATCGCTCAGGCAGTCGGGAATACGCAAAATGCTGTAGGTAAAAGCCGCCAAATCAGGCTCTGGCTCGTCGGCATGAATGTGCAGGGCGGAGTTCATCCGCTTGTGGGCTTCAATCAGCGTCTTGATTTCCACGGCACGGCTGCTGCGAAGCAGGGAATAATAGGTGCGGAGGTAAAGCTGTATTTCTTCGTTAGCGGAAGTGGGTACTGTTCTATCCATTTTGGGGAAAGGAATCAGTTATCAGTTACCAGTTATCAGTTGTCAGTCCACGCTGTACGCGAACCGGTCGTGAAACGACATTACCGATTACTGATTACCGATTACTGATTACCGATTACTCGTTAACAAAAATCTCGCCATCACCCTCAGCGACGGTGCCGACGATAACGGCCGTTTCGCAATGTGCCTTAAACGTTTCCACCTGATCCGGGGCGACGGCGACCAGCAGTCCGCCCGATGTTTCCGGTGTCCACAACATATCTTGCACCAGTTGGCTAACGTTGTCGCTGAACGTAACCCATTGTTCAAAATAATGCAGGTTGCGCCCCATGCCGCCAGGGAATGCCCCCGCCTCGCCATAGGCCAACGCCCCAGGCAGCCAGGGTAGTTGGTCGGCAGCGAAGTGGAAGGACACTTGGCCGTGGTGGGCCATTTCGTGGGCGTGGCCGAGCAGCCCAAAGCCGGTGATGTCGGTCATGGCGTGGGCGTTGGCGGCTTGGGCAGCCTGGGCGGCGGCTTTGTTGAGGGTTTTCATGCTGGAAACGGCCGTTTGCACATGCCCCTCCTCTGTAATCCCCTGCTTCAATGCCGTTGTTACTACCCCTACCCCAAGTGGTTTGGTCAGCAGCAGCACATCGCCCGGCTGCGCTCCGCCCTTCGTTTTCACCTTGTTGGGGTGGATAATGCCGGTCACGGCCATACCGTATTTTGGTTCTTTGTCAGCCACGCTGTGGCCGCCAGCAATCACCCCACCCGCCTCGGCTACCTTTTCTGCTCCGCCGCGCAAAATCTCGCGCAAAATCTCCTTGTCTAGATTTTCCGGGAAAGCCACCAGATTGATGGCAAACAGCACTTCGCCGCCCATCGCATAAATATCTGACAACGCATTGGCGGCGGCAATGGCTCCAAAGTCGTAGCCATCATCTACAACGGGTGGAAAAAAGTCAGTTGTATTGATAATGGCTTGCTCGGCATTTAGCTGGTAGACAGCCGCATCGTCCGCCTTGGCAAGCCCTACCAACAGTTGCGGATAGTCGGCAGGGTTGAACAGCGCACGCAGCGGCTCCAGCGCATAGGCTAGGTCACCCGGACCCAGTTTTGACGCTCAACCGGCGCACGAGGCCAGGGTGGTGAGGCGAATCTGTTTTCCACTCATGGTTGGACTCCTTCAAAAATAGGACACGGACGAACACGGATGAATCTGCGTCCCATTTGATGTTGTTTCCTTGGTCATGTTTGGGATTGGAGATTGGGGATTGGAGATTAACCAGCTTCTAATCTCTAATCTCCAATCTCCAATCCCCCAAGCACCAATTTAATCGGACAGTATACCCGATGCCTACAGGACGGCAACGGTAATTGACGCGGCGGGGAAACGCTTTACAATGGGCGATGATATGAAACAAACCCCATTTTCACGTTTTGAATCGTTGGCGCAGCGGCTGATTGAAGGTTCGTTTCGGCGGCTGCTGGGCAGTGGGCTAGACCCGCTGGAGTTGTGGGAACAGCTTGGGCAGGCGTTGGAGCGTTGTTTGGAGCAGCGGGAGTCGTTTGCCCATTTTCTCATCCATTTGCACCCGGATGATTATCGGGCGATTTTGGCCGAACGGCCGTTAATCACCCAAGAATTGTCCGACTATTTGGTCACGTTATTGCAGCGAGCCAACATCCCCTTTTCCCGCCCGCCGCAAGTAGAACTGATTGCTGATTTGGTGGCGCAACCGCGAGAGATTTCGATTGAAACGGGCGGCACGCGGCAAACACGCGCTTTTTCCACCCAGGTTTTTGCCCGCGAGCAAAAAGGGCAAGATGCGCTGGCGGCTCTGCGGCAACTGGATGCCTTTTTGATTGTGGGTGGGCGGCAGCATGTACCGCTGGATAAGCCGGTTATCCACATTGGGCGGCGCATGGAGAATGATGTGGTGGTAGATGCCCCAACGGTGAGCCGCAGCCATGCCCAAATTCGCTGGCGGCTGGGTCATTTTGTGCTGTATGATTTGAGCAACCGGGGCAGAACGGCCGTTAACGGCCGTTCCATTACCGAACACGTCTTAAAACCGGGCGACGTGATTCACCTCAGCGACGTGGCCTTGATTTATGGCGAGGGGGGGGAGGCGGCGGAACGGCCGTTAACCACCTCCGACCTCGACGACCAAACGCTGGCAATGCGGCGGGAGGAGTAGGGAGTGGGGCGTAGGGTGTAGGGCGTAAAAAACTCCCCACTCCCCACTCTCTACAAATTCTTATGGACACAACACTGCTCATCTTCCTCCTCCGCCTTGCTGGCGGGTTTATCTTACTGGCCTTTGTTGGAGCCATTGGCTGGTTTATTTACCAAGACATGGAGCTGGCGCGGCGGACGCTGGCGCAGGTGGGGCAGGCGCAGGGGCGGCTGGTGGTGGTGGGCAGCGAGTCTGGCACGCCGGCCGTCGGCACGGCTTACCCACTGCTGCTGGTGACGCAAATTGGCCGCGCCAGCAGCAACACCGTTGTCCTTGATGATGGTTACACTTCGACGCGGCACGCGCAGTTGATATGGCGCGGCGGGCAGTGGTGGCTGGAAGATTTGGAGAGCCGCAATGGGACGCTGCTCAATGGGGTGGGGTTGGCAGAAACGGCCGTTGTTAGCAGCGGCGACCAAATCACCGTTGGCACTGTTCAGTTCCAGCTTGAGTTGTAGCTGTTTTTTTGTACAATTTAAGGAACGAAGATTAGAGAACCACTGAGATTGGAGATTAGAGATTGGAGATTAAGCCAATCTCCAATCTCTAATCTCCAGTAAACGATTAAACAGTTGATGCCAAACCAAACACCTGTTTCAGAACCAACCTGGGAAATTGCCCAGCTTTTTCCTGACCAAGGGCATTGGTCGGAGGAAGAGTATTTGGCGTTGACAACCAATCATTTGGTGGAGTATGCAAACGGCCGTTTAGAGTTTTTGCCTATGCCAACCCAGTCGCATCAATTTCTTGTTCTCTATCTCTATCACGCCTTGTTTACTTTTCTGGCGCAAAACCCTGTGGGAACGGTGCTGCTGGCCCCCTTGCGCGTCCGCTTGTGGGCGGGCAAACACCGTGAGCCGGACGTGGTTTTTATGCTGGCCGAACACGAAGCGCGGCGGGGCGAGCAATATTGGGACGGAGCTGACTTGGTGATGGAGGTTATCAGCCCCGATGACCGCCGCCGCGACCTGGTGACCAAGCGGCATGAATATGCCCAGGCGGGCATTCCCGAATATTGGGTGGTTGATCCGCAAGCGCAGCAAATTACGGTGCTGGCTTTGGCTGGCAAGCGGTATGCCGAGCATGGGGTGTTTGGGCTAGGGGAAACGGCCGTTTCCCCGCTGCTGCCGGGGTTTGAGGTGGAAATAACGGCCGTTTTTGCCGCTGCCAACCGCTAAACCCACCACACATTTATCATTCCCACCAAACGCCACCCTGCCCCTTCGTACAGGCAACTGCCCCTTCTTACACCATTCTAACCAAACTGTGGCATCCTGATAACTTCAAGGTAATCTCCCAACCGATTACCGATTACTGAATACCGTTCACCAACCACAGGAGGAACTATGTCCTTTCACGGCGGCGGCTGGTTTGCTTATTTAAGCCATGACGAAAAAGAAAACCAGCCAGTCATTACAAGAGAACTACTGCTGCGCGTTTGGCGCTTTGCCGAACCCTACTGGCTGCGTGTTGGCGGCCTCTTATTGAGCATTTTAATTATCACCGGGCTGGGGCTTCTTTCGCCCCTGCTTTTCCGCGACCTCATTGACAACGCCATTCCCAACCGCGACTTTGCCCGGCTCAACTGGCTGGCGTTGGGGATGATCGGCATTCCTCTGCTCAACGGCATCATCGGCGTGTGGCAGCGCAACCTCAATTCGCAAATTGGCGAAGGGGTTATTTTTGATTTGCGTCGTGCGCTCTATGAACACATGCAGCGCATGTCGCTCCGCTTTTTCACCCAAACCCGCACCGGCGAGCTGATGTCGCGGCTCAACAACGATGTAGTAGGGGCGCAGCGAGCTATTAGCGATACGCTTGTCACCATCATCAGTAATTTGGTGTCGGTAGTCGCAACCATTGCCATTATGCTGACGCTTGAGTGGCGGCTGACGCTGCTGGGGGTTGTCATTTTGCCCCTGTTTGTGCTGCCCGCCCGCCGCATTGGCCGCGTGCTGCGCGATTTGCGCCGCGATTCGATGGTACGGAGCGCGGAAATGAACGCCACCATGAACGAAACACTCAACGTCAGCGGTGCCCTGCTGGTGAAGCTGTTTGGACGGGAGCAGCGAGAAATGGCGCGGTTTAGCCACGATGCCGAGGCGGTGCGCGACATTGGTATTCGTTCAGCCGTCATTTCGCGCTGGTTTTTTATGATGTTAGGAGTCGTTAGCGCTGTGGGAACGGCCGCTATTTTCTGGGTTGGCGGGCTGCTGGTGCTGCGCGGCGAATTCACCGTTGGCACCATTGTCGCCTTTGGCACTTACGTCGGCCAGCTTTATGGGCCGCTGATGGCACTGACCAATGCCCCGGTGGAGTTTGCCCAAAGCATGGTTAGCTTTGAGCGAGTGTTTGAAGTGCTGGATATTCCGGTAGAGATTGACGAAAAGCCGAATGCCAAGCCGTTGCCGCCGGTAGCGGGCAAAATCGCCTTTGAACAGGTGGCCTTTGACTATACCGTGGTGCCAGATGAGCGGCAGGTGGGGCTGACCGAGGTGCGGCGGCGGGGTGCTGCCTTGCTAAAGCGCGGCAAGCAGGCAGAAAACGGGGCGGCGGCTGACCCCAAAATCGTTCCCAGTCGTTCCCAGGCATTGGATGGGATTAGCTTTACGATTGAACCAGGGCAGTTGGTGGCTTTGGTGGGGCCAAGCGGGTCGGGCAAGACGACGACGACCTATCTCATTCCCCGGTTGTATGACCCCACAAACGGCCGTATTCTCATTGACGACCACGACATCCGCGACGTAACCCTGGCTTCCCTGTCGGAAAACATCGGCATGGTGACGCAGGAAACTTACCTGTTCTACGATACCATTCGCGCCAATTTGCTTTACGCTAACCCCGATGCCAGCGAAGCGGCGATGATGGCGGCGGCGCAAGCGGCCAATATCCACGACTTCATCATGTCGCTGCCCGATGGCTATGACACGGTGGTGGGGGAACGGGGCTATCGGCTGAGCGGGGGGGAACGGCAGCGGATTGCCATTGCCCGCGTGGTGCTGAAAGACCCGCGCATTTTGGTGCTGGACGAAGCGACTTCCAGCCTCGATTCGCTGTCGGAGGCGTTGATTCAGGAGGCGTTGCAGCGGGTGATGGAGGGGCGCACTAGTTTGGTGATTGCCCACCGGCTGTCTACGATTTTGGCGGCGGACAAGATTTTGGTGTTGGAAAACGGCCGTTTGCGCGAGCAAGGCACCCATGCCGAACTGCTGGCTCAGGGTGGGCTGTATGCCATGCTCTACGAAACCCAGTTCCGCACGGTGGAATTGGAAATTGGGGATTAGAGATTGGAGATTGGAGATTTAATTAATCTCCAATCCCCAATCTCCACACGGAAACGGCCGTTTTTGCCAACTACGCCATTCCCAGCCACCCCATTGACGGCAACGTAGACGAGGCCTTGGCCGCTGTGATTGCTGCGTTTCGCCAGCGGCAGCGCACGCCCCGCTTTAACTATTTGCAGCTAAAAAAGCATCTGGCCTCACAATAGAAATGCCACGAAACGGATGTAGAATTAAGAGATCCTGATCGCCAGTGACAATACATTGGGCATTTCCAGCGACTGCAAGCTCTAGAAACTTGTCATCCTTAGGATCACGACAAGCCATGATGCGCTCGTGAGTTTCGACAACTTTGGCTTCACGAACCAGCGCAGCCAAAAATGCTGCCCGTTCCTGCTCTGTGACATATTTGTTGAATTTGTCCCTTTTGAGGACATCGTTGAGTTCTTGGATTGTTTCAACTGAAAGTAGTAACTGGCCTATATTATGTGCCTTGTCGAGAGCTTTTCGAGAAACAGAGTTCTTGAGTATGACTGCACTGATAAGGGCATTTGTGTCAAAAACAAAGCGATCACTCATCATTCAATAGAGATTCCAAAAGTTCAGTTGTCATGCCTCTTGCAGCAGCATTATCGCTAATTTCATCCATCACTTGGCTTAAAGAGTGTGCCATCGGATCAAATTCACGGAGCCAAAGATTGATGAGTAACTGCATCTTTCCCTTCTGTTCAGATGACGCTGTCTTATACAGTTGAACCACATCTTCTTCTAGTTGAATTTCAAGCGTTGCTAATGTCATCGCAGTACCTCCACAATTGTGTTAGGCTAGTATAGCATAATATGTCTTCGTTCCATCAGTTGGCAAGACATACATTGAGGAAGCGCAAATGGCAAAAATCCCATCCTATGACAAAATGATGAACCCAGTTGTCCAGGTTGAACAGTTTCACGTTGACCCAGATTGGTTCTTCACCATATAGAGGTTCTGTTGATCGCAATTGAACGACTACACGCCCAACTGCAGGCTAGTGCAGCGCAGAATTTGCAGGCGGTGGCGGTGGGGTCGTTTGTTTGTTATTTTCATCCGACGGAAACGGCCGTTTTTGCCAACTACGCCATTCCCAGCCAACCCATTAACGGCAACATAGACGACGCATTGGCCGCTGTGATTGCTGCGTTTCGCCAGCGGCAGTGCACGCCGCGCTTTGAATATTTGCAGCCCTTTGCCCCGGCACTGGCGCAGATTTTGGAGGCCAAGGGGTCTGTGCGCGAGATGGAGAGCTATTTGATGGTGTGCCAGCCGCCGCTGGTGCGCCCGGTGGCGGTTGACCCAGCCGTGACGATTCGGCTGTTGGGTGGGGAGGGGGAGGAAACGGCCGTTAAACAAGCCTTTGTTACCGTGCAGTCGCGGGCGTTTGGCGGTGACGACCAGCCAGCGGCCACCGCCGAAAGTGCCGAGGCGTTTTGGCGGCAATTTGCTGGGGTGGGCAAATTTATGGCTTGGTGGGACGGCGAGCCAGCGGGTGCGGGCAGCCTGACCCAGCCCCACGACGGGGTGGCGGAGGTGGCGGGGATTGGGACGCTGGCGGCATTTCGGAGGCGGGGGATAGGAACGGCCGTTACCCACCACATTACCACCTATGCTTTTGCCGCCGGGTTAGATGCGCTGTTTTTGACGGCCGGCAACGAGATGGCCGGGCGCGTCTATGCCCAGGTCG
>JAGQGA010000300.1 GCA_020432595.1 Anaerolineales bacterium
ACCGCCAGCCCATAAGGAATCACCCCCGCAATCTGGATAAATTCCGACGACAGGTAGGCGTACAGATAACCGGCAATCCCCATAAAAGCGATATAGCCGAGGTCAAGCAGCCCGGCGTACCCTACCACCACATTTAGCCCAATGGCAAGCATGGCAAAGGTGAGAAACCGCACCCCGGTACGCAAAATAAAGGCGTTGTCGCTAATGCCCAGGGCGTTCAGCACCAACTGACTACCGGTAATGGGCGGAATGAGCAAAAACAGCAGGATGACGAGGCCGTACCGCCACCCCAGCGGCAACCCCTCCCAGCGGTCAGCCAGCTTGCCCCACAAACCAGTGCGGCCGCGCACGCGCCCTCCCACCTGCGCCACCCATTCATCGGTGCCAATGCGCGATTCTGTTGCTTTAGGTTCTTGTTCGCTCATGGCTACACCTTTTGAATGAGGGGCTGCCCCATTAGCCCGCTGGGGCGAATGAGCAGCACGGCCACCAGCAGCAAAAAGGCAATGGCATCCTTAAAGGTGATGGAGATATAGACGCTGGCAAATGATTCCGCCAGCCCCAGCAGCAGCCCCCCCAACGCTGCGCCGGGAATGGAGCCTATGCCGCCAATGACGGCCGCTGTAAACCCCTTTAGCCCAGCCAAAAAGCCCATCGTGTGGCGAATGCTAAAAAAGACGATGCCGACCAGCACACCGCCGACCCCCGCCAGCACTGCCCCCAGAAAAAAAGTGGCTAGAATGACCTGGTTGACATCTACCCCCATCATTTGCGCCGCGTCAATGTCCATGGAAACGGCCCGCATGGCGCGGCCGAGGCGGGTGGAGCGGACAAAGTAGGCCAAACCCAGCATCATCACCAGCGTCACGCCGATGACCAGAAAGCGGGAGGCGTGGATTCGCAAATCACCAATGTTAAAGGCGCTTTCGGTGGGAATGAGGGTGCCGCTGCCGTAGCTGAGGGGACGAGCGCCGACGGTGATTTGCACCATGTTTTGCAAGATGAAGGAAACACCGAGGGCGCTGATGAGGGGGGCAATGCGGGGGGCATAGCGCAACGGCCGATAGGCAAACCGCTCTACCGCCACGCTGACGATGCCTGCCCCGACCATCGCCACAACCAGCATAATGAGAATGATGAGTGCGGTGGGAATGATGGCTCCTTCGTCGGTGTAAAACAAAATAAACACGCCGTAGCCCAGATAGGCACCAATCATGTAAATGTCGCCGTGGGCAAAGTTGAGCAGCTTGAGAATGCCATAGACCATGGAATAGCCGAGGGCGATGAGGGCGTAGACGCTGCCCAGGGTCAGGCCGTTGACCAGGGTTTGGGGGAGGAGGTCGAGGAAGTGGGACATTGGCAAGAAAGAGATTGGAGATTGGAAATTAGAGATTGGTCGCTTTGTTAGTGCCAATCTCCAATCCCTAATCTCCAATCTCCCACGTCAATTAATTTTCCGACAGCAGCGTAAACGCCCCATCCTGGATTTGGAAGAGGGAGAACGCGCCAAATTCGTTTTGGTTGTGTTCATCAAAGCGAACGGGCAGACCAAGCGGTGTGGTTGCCAAGTCCATGTTGCCAAGGGCATCTACGATGCAGGCGCGGGAAACGTCGCCGGCCGCGACACAGGTTTCAATGGCATCGAGGGCGATGTAGGCGGTGAAGGCGGCGGCACCACCAAAGGCTCCAAACGATTCGCTGTATTCAGCAGCGTACCGTTCGTTGTAGGGAGCCATGGTTGGGACAAGGTTGGGATCGGGGGAGAAGAAGGTGACGTAAGCACCTTCTGCTGCGGCACCAGCCGTATCTACCCAACCAATGGCAAACCCACCATCAGGCAGATAATAGACACCTTCATACCCCTGCTCCCGCAGTTGCACGGCCAGGGTGGCAATTTGGGCTTCGATTTGCGAGGGGAAGAAGACGACATCAGAGTTAGCGGCAATAACGGCCGTTGCAATGGAAGAGAAATCCGTCTCCTCCTGCGTCACCGATGCCCGCTGAATATCTGCCACACCACCATCAACCAAGAGTGCTTCCAGTTCGTCAGCCAAACCAGTAGCATATGATGTTTGATCATCTACCATGTATATGGAGGTGATGCCCAGTGTATTGATCATATGCTCAGCAATGGTCGCGCTTTGGGCAGCGTCGGTGGGAATGGGGCGAAAGAAGGTGGCCGTACCGGGATCGGTGAGATCAGTACGGGTGCAAGATTGGGTAAGGTGAGCCAAGCCAGCTTCGGCAAACACGGGCTGAGTGGATTCACACACTTGGCTGCCGGCCGGGCCTACCACCACAAATATTTCGTCATCAGCCGCCTGACGTTCAGCCACAATGCGACCGGTATCGGGATTAATTTCGGTATCGCCTGGTTCAACAACCACGTTCAGCCCGGTGCGTTCGTTAAAGAGATCAACGGCTACTTGCACAAAGCCGAGCTGTTCCTCGCCTACAAAAGCAGCACCACCTGTCAACGGGCCAAGGAAACCTAGCTTAATGACACCGTCATAGCTTAACTGGGGCACTTCAACTTCAACCGCCATGCCAGCCTGATCGCCATCCAACAGGACAAAACCGCCGTCTTGCACCTGAAAGAGGGAGAAGCTACCTTCGGCCTGGTTGCCTTCACCAAATTTGACAGGAACACCGAGAATGGTGGCAGCGATGTCGGTATTGCCCATTTCAGTTACCACGCAGTCGCGGGTAACGGTGCCAGCTTCTGCACAGCGGCCGGCCGCTTCCAGCATCACCTGGGTTGCCATGGCGGTTGCCCCGCCAAACGCGCCAAAGGAGTCGCTGTATTGGGCGGTGTAGGCAGCGTTATAGTCGGCCATAGAGGGAACAAGGTTGGGATCAGGGGCAAAGAAGGAGACGTAGGTTCCTTCGGCCGCCGCCCCAGCGGTGGCTACCCAGTCAGGGGAGAAGCCACCATCGGCCAGGAAGTAAATACCATCGAATGCTTGTTCACGCAGTTGAACAGCAAGAGTGGCGATTTGGGCGGTGATCTGGCTGGGGAAGAAGACAAGGTCGGAGTTGGCGGCAAGAACGGCCGTTACCACGCTCGAAAAGTCCGTCTCCTCCTGCGTCACCGACACCCGCTGAATATCGCTCACGCCCATTTCATTCAGTACCGCTTCAATCTCATCATTCAACCCAACCGAATAGGAAGATTGGTCATCCACCAGGAAAGCTGAAGTAATGCCCAGCACGTCCACCATGTAGGCAGCATCGGTCGCGCTTTGGGCAGCATCGGTGGGGACAGGGCGGAAGAAAACAGGGGAACCAGGCTGGGTCAGGTCGGTGCGGGTGCAGGAAGGGGTAATGTAGGCCAAGCCTGCTCCCTCGAACACGCTCATGACGGATTCACACACCTGGCTGCCGGCTGGGCCAACCACACCAATCACCGAATCATCTGCCACCAAACGCTCGGCCACAATGCGGCCCGTGTCGGGGTTGATTTCGGTGTCGCCTTCAATAATGTTAACTTCGATACCGGTTTCAGCCGTAAAAATATCGGCCGTTACTTTGGCAAAGCCCAGCATTTCCTGCCCAATAAAGGCGGCTCCACCCGTTAACGGCCCCATAAAGGCGATGGTGATGGGGCCATGATCCATCGCTTCTTCCTCCACGGCTGGCTCTTCGGCCGGGGCTTCTTCAGCCGGAGCCTCAGCCTCTTCGGCGGCTGGCTCTTCGGCCGCTGGTTCTTCAGCCGCAGGTGCCTCAGCAGGCGTTTCGGCTGTCGGTGCTTGGCGGCACGCAGCCAAAACAAGGGTAAACAAAAGCAAAATCGTTACAAACCGGGTAAGTTTTTTCATCTCTTCTCCAAAAAAGATAATTCTTCAGGGTTTTGCAGGGTAATTGGCGGTAGAAGAGGGCGTATGCAATACGCCCCTACAGTTGCCGTCAACCCGCTAAATTTCTAATGACCCACACTAAACAGCTAACTGATAACTGATTACCGCCCCACATCACCTCCCTAACATCAAATATTGCTCAATCCTTGCTCCCAAAAATCCTCCAACTCCACGCCCAGGCCGTCTACGGTACGGTTGCACCAGGCGAAGAAGCCGGTAATTTGGTTGATTTCCAGAATGGCCTTGTCGCCAAAGCCCACGTCACGCAAACGGTCAATGTCAGCAGAAACGGCCGTTGCTGGAGCCAGCGTCACCTTTGCCACATAATCCAGCATCGCCCTGTCCGCCTCCTCCAACGCCGCCTGCCGATAATCCACCTTCATCTGTGCCACCCACTCTGCATCACCCGCTTCCCTGAGGAGACCCTCCCCATGATGGCGAATTCAGTAGTGGCATTCATTGAGTACGGAAACGGTAACGGCTATCATCTCCCGCTGCTTCAGCGTCAAATCACAGTCCCCGTGCATCAATCCATTGTAAAAGGTCATCAACGCCCGCAGTGCCGCCTTGTTCAGGCTGTGGGCTTTGATGATGTTGTCCACACCACCCCAGGAACGGGCAGTTCCTTTATATATCTTGGCAACCACCCCGGTTGCTTCATCCTCAGAAACCGTCTTGATCCAGGCCATAAGAATTGGGAAGGGAAAACTGAGAATAGAGGCTGGAAAATGACGTGTTTATCATTCTCCAGTCTCTATTCTCAATTCGCTAATCGCTAATCGCCGGTGGCAATCTCCTGCACCTTAGCTAACACTGCCTCGATATCGGGCAACCCTTTTTTAAAAACTTCAGCATGGCGCACCATGCCTTGCGTATCCAAAATGATAATGGCGCGGCGGCTTGTCCCCCAATCTTCGGACCAAAGACCATAATCTATCGTCATTTTGCCCTTGGGGTGGAAATCAGCCAGCAGCGGAAAGGTGACTTCAAGCTGCTCGGCAAAAGCAATGTGGGCAGGAATGCTGTCTACGCTGATGCCCAGAACCTGGGCATTTAGCTCCTCAAATCGGGAAAGATTATCCTGAAATGAACGGAGCTCGCTGCGTCAACCGCCGGTAAAGTCAAGAATGTAAAAGGCCAAAACGACAATCTTGCCTTGCAGCTGATCCCGTGTCGTTGGCGTGGGGCCAACCGTGGCGGGTAAGCTAAAGTCAGGGGCAAGCTGCCCAATTTCTGGTAATTGTCCAGCCATATGTGATTATCCTCCTCGGGTGCATATTGGGCTTTCATGTTTCCTTGATAAAGGTGATCATACCCCACTCACTTTAAATGGCAAGTTTGCCTTGGAACAGCCCAGGGGATGAACAGGTGCTTGTAAAACGGCCGTTTTTTCTACCGCACCACCGGCAAAAAAAGGTAATACACCCGTTCACCGGCAGGCAGCGGCAGCTTGGTCAGGTAAATATCATAATCACCGCTGGGCGTTTGGCTAAAACTGCCGGCCGTCAGGGGAAAATCAGCCGAGCGGGTGTCACCAGCCAGGAAAGCGTGGTTGTGGGCAATAGCAACTGCCCCACCCCGATCTTCGGCACTACCACCCAAGTAGCTGGCATAGGTAATGGGCTGCGGGTTATCGGGGCTGATTTGCAACAGAAAGCCATCGGCACTGCCATTGGCGGTGCGGTCATAACCAGCAACGGCCGTTTCCTCCACCCACCCCGCCGACCACGTTTCACCCGTCAGCCAAAAACGGTCGTTTTCCGCCGCCACCCCATTCGCCCAATCATCCCCCTCTCCCCCCGCCAGCATCGCAAACGGCAAGGTCGTGCCATCCGGCGCAAGCTGCACCAAAAAGATGTCGCTGCCGCCCTGATAAACGGCCGTTGTCGTCACCGGGAAATCAGCCGAGCGAGTGTAGCCAACGACCGTCGCGGTACCATCAGCCGCTACTTCCAGTCCCGTTGGGCGGTCTTCGCTGCTGCCGCCCACGTAGGTGCCATAGCCCAGCGACAAATCGGGCATAAGCTGAAGCACAAAGGCATCAAAATTACCGCCATACTCAGGGTTATAGCTGTTAGACTTGGTGGGAAAATCAGCCGAATTTGTCCAGCCGGTTACGTACAGTCGCCCGGCTTCGTCCAGTACCAGTCCTCGGCTCTCCTCCTGGCCACTGCCACCCACCAAGGTCGCCTGCTCCAACTGCGTCCCACTACTGTCAAAAGTCGCTACAAACAGGTCGCGCAGCCCGTGGTGTTGGCTCCCGTCGCTCACGGGAAAATCGGTTGACCAAGTACCGCCAGTGACGTAGATTTGGCCGCTGGGGGATAGAGAAACGGCCGTTGCCAAATCCCAATCCGTCCCGCCCAAAAAAGTGCAAAATTCCAGCCCGCTGCCGTCCGGCCTTACCTTTAGCAAAAAGGCATCGCCGTTGTCATTGTAGCTGGTGTCATACCCCGGCGCCGTGCCAAAAATGGTGCAAAAATCGGCCGAACGGGTGTGGCCGACCACATAGGCCGCCCCTTCGGCATCAACGGCCATGTCAAACGCCTCGTCAATGTCGCTGGCGTTGGTGGCATAAAACCAAAACAAGTAATCCAGCGCGGAACCATCGGCACTGAGGCGAGCCACGTAGACATCAATGCCGTGCGAAATTCCATGAGAAGCTGCACACCATTGCCCCAATCCGCGTTCGTTCGCGTTCGTCCGCGTCCCATTTTGGCACCAACTGGTGGCTTGCCCCGCTGGGAACATGGTAGATTGGGTGCGGCCGGTGATGTAAAAACGGCCGTTTTCATCCACCGCCGCCGCCACCGCCTCATCTGCCAATTCCCCACCCAGCAGCGTGCTATACGCTAGTCCTTCATCAAACGCTTTAACAACTACCGAAAGCAGCAAAAACAAAAAA
>JAGQGA010000301.1 GCA_020432595.1 Anaerolineales bacterium
CCATGAGGCAATAGCATGATAGATTTTGGTGTTCCGCGAGAAGTGCGGGATTTAGAGACGCGGGTGGGGCTGACTCCGGCGGGGGTGTTGGCGCTGGCACAGGCTGGGCAGCGTGTTTATATTGAACACGATGCCGGGGTGGGGGCTGGCTTTACCGATGAGGATTATCGGCGGGCGGGCGGCCACATTGTCTATTCAGCGACTGAGGTGTATGGGCGGGCGGATGTGGTGCTAAAGGTGGCGCGGCCAACGGCCGTTGAACACGCGCTTTTTCGCCCCAACCAGACGATTTTTGCCTTTATGCATTTGCCGGTGGCGTCGCCGGATTTGTTGGAGGCTTTGCAGGCGCGGGAATTAACGGCCGTTGCTACCGAAATGATCACCGCCCCCGACGGTAGCCATCCCATTTTGGTGCCCGCCAGCGAGATTGCCGGCCGCATGGTGCCTATCATCGCCGGGCAGTGGTTGCGTAGTGATCAACGGCCAACTGGCGGCCACGGACTAGGCATTTTGCTCAGCGGCGTACCCGGCGTACCGTCGGCCGTCGTCGTCATCGTTGGCGGCGGCGTGCTGGGGCGCAATGCCGCCCGCGCCTGCCTGGGACTCGGTGCTGAAGTCACCATTCTCGACAGTGATCTGCGTAAATTGCAGCAGGTGGACGAACAATTTGACGGTCGTGTTAACACCATGTTTGCCAACACCTTCAACCTTGAACGCGCCGCTCGCTTTGCCGATGTGCTGGTTGGGGCGGTGCTGGTGCCTGGTCAACGGTCGCCTATTCTCATCAACCGTAACGTTGTGCGCCAAATGCGCCCTGGCACGGTGATCATTGACTTTGCCATTGATGAGGGTGGATGCGTAGAAACCAGCCGTCCCACCACCTTGCGCGACCCTGTTTACGTAGAAGAAGGGATCATTCATCACTGTGTACCCAATATCACCGCTGCCTATGCCCGCACTACCAGCTACGCGCTGACCAACGCGCTGCTGCCCTATTTGCTGCTGCTGGGTGAACACGGATTGGAAGCAGCACTAACCACTCATCCCGGCCTGAGCGATGGAGTCAATGTATACCAGGGCAAAATTGCCAGCGAAACGGTGGCAAAGGCGTTGGGATTAGAAACGGGAGGTGGCGCATGAACTGGCAAACACTTTATCGTAGCAAACTTGTTGACCTGCCTACGGCGCTATCTACCATTCAATCCGGCAACCGAGTCTATATTGGCGGCGGGGCGGGCGTGCCCGTCAAGCTGTCGCGGGGGCTGGTGGATCGCGCTCACGAACTGCGTGATGTGGAAATCACTCACATTCTCACCTTTGCCCCGGCTCCCTACGTTGCCCCGGAATACCAGGACAGCTTCCGCGTGAATGCGCTGTTTATCGGTGAAAACGTGCGTAAAGCAGTACATGACGGTCGCGCTGACTTCACGCCCGTCTTTTTGTCGGAGATTCCGGCGCTGTTTAAAAATGGCACCTTGCCCATTGACGTAGCGCTTATCTCCGTCTCGCCGCCTGACGAACACGGCTTCTGCAGCTTTGGCGTGGAAGTAGGGGCCACCAAACCGGCCGCCGAGGCCGCCCGCATTGTCATTGCCGAGGTTAACCGGCGAATGCCGCGCACCATGGGCAACAGCTTTATCCATCTCAGCCGCCTGACCCATCTGGTGGAAGTGGATTACCCGCTGCCGGAAGCCCCGCAAGGGGGCAGCGACCCTGAACATTTGCGGATTGGACAACACATTGCCGCCATGATTCCCGACGGGGCTACGCTGCAAATGGGGATTGGCAGTATTCCCGATGCCGTGTTAAAGAGCGTTACCAGCCACAAAGATTTGGGTATCCACACCGAACTCTTTTCCGATGGCATCATTGACCTGGTGGAGCGTGGTGTTATCACCTGCGCCCGTAAAAACTTTCACCCCGGCAAGATGGTGGCTGGCTTTTTGTTTGGCACCCAGCGACTCTATGAGTTTGTAGACAACAACCCGCTGGTAGAGATGCATCCAACCGATTATGTCAATGATCCGTTTAACATTGCCCGTAATGAGAAGATGGTGGCGATCAACTCGGCAGTGCAGATTGATTTAACAGGACAGGTGTGCGCCGACTCGATTGGGCCACGCTTTTACAGCGGGGTGGGGGGGCAAATTGACTTTATTCGTGGCGCGGCGCGGTCAGAAGGCGGGCTGCCGATTATTGCCTGCCAGGCTACGGTACGTGGTGGACAAATTAGCCGCATTGTGCCCACGCTGTATGAAGGGGCTGGCGTGGTGACGACGCGCAATGATGTCCACTACGTGGTGACGGAGTTTGGCGTGGCTTCACTGCATGGCAAGACGGTGCGGCAGCGGGCGCAGGCACTCATCGGCATTGCCCACCCGCAGTTTCAGGAGGAGCTAACTCATCAGGCGAAGAAGCTAGGGTATATTTAGCAGTAGTGTGTGGTGCGTTATCAGTACACCTTGTGACGCACCACGTTACTCATACTTCAGTGCCTTGATCGGGGAAAGGGTAGCCGCACTCAAGGCTGGATAGAGACCAGAAACAAGGCCAATGATGGTGGCGAAGACAAGAGCAAAGATGGGGAGCCAAAGCGGGGTGGAGACGGCAACTGTGGGGGGCGGTGCGCCCGTTTCAGCCGACTGCCCAGCCAGATAGGACAGGACAAAGACGTTGGCGACTTGCCCCAGCCCCCAGCCCAGTGCCACGCCGCCTAGCCCACCCAAAAAGCCAATCCCGGCCGATTCCCCCAAAAAGACTCCCAAGACGTGCTGGTTGGTTGCACCCACCGCCTTCATCAGCCCAATTTCGCGGGTGCGTTCCAAAATTGCCATCGCCATCGTGTTGGCAATGCCGATGGCCGCCACCAGCAGGGCAATCGCACCCACGCCGCCAAAGATAATTTGCAGAATGAGGTAAAAGCCGTTGATTCCTTGGACAAAGGATTGAGGGGTATAGGCTTGGTAGCCGAGGTTGGTGATTTGCTCGGTCACATCCAGCACCTGATCCAGATCGGCCACACGGACAATCATGTTGTTGTAGCCCACTTTGTTGCGGTCAATGCGCTGCCCTGTAACCCAAGTGTTGTAGCCAGTTAGTTCGTCGAGAGGAATGTAGATAGACCAGTCGGGTTCGTCGCGGGCTTCGGCCAGCACGCCGCCCACCTTTAGCCGCACCGTTTTGCGGACCTCCTGGCCGTCGGGGGTATATTTGACGAGGTTTAGCACAAGCTGTTTGTCGTAGAGGTCGGGCGGGGGTGGGGGGTCTTGGCCGGGGCGGAGGCGCGGGTCGTAGAAACTTTGCGAGACCATGGCACCCACAACGGCCGTTCCGCGCTTCACCTCCAAACTTCCCTGCTGCACCTTCACCCCCAACTGTCCCAGGTCGCTGGTGCCCACCCCCAGCATTTGGCTGCCCCCTTCCAGTCGATCCAGCTTGATTTGGGCGTAACCCTGGAAGTAATCTTGGGGAATAACGGCCGTTACCCCCGGCAGTGCCCCAATATCGGCAATCGTTTGGTCGGTGAGCATCGTTCCCCCAATCGGTTGCCCGGTGTTGGGATCAAACTCGCCATAGGTGGGATAGACCTGAATTTTGGTCAGGTCGCCAATGCCGCCAAGCTGATCGGCAGCGTTTTGCTGCAGGCCAACGCCCAGCGACACCAGCAGCACCACCGCCGCCGTGCCAATGATCACACCAACGGCCGTTAATGCCACCCGCCCCTTGCGCCGCGCCAGGTTTTCTATGATTAAGGTGATGAGGTCTAGAATACCCATGTTTTGTGGGTAATCGGTAATTGGCAAACAGTAATCATTATAACCGGGTACTGTTTACCGATTACTGATTACTAAAATCACCCCCCTGCTGGGGCAACAATAATTTCCTGCTGCACTGGAGCAGATTCTCCCGGCACTGGGGCAAAATCGGTGCCACTACTTCCTTCAGGTGGCAAGAATTCGCCGCTTGTGGGCTGGGGTGTGCCGCTGCTAAGACCCAGCAGGCCCAGGACAAAGCGCCATACTTTTTGGCCGAATGTTTCTGGCTCTGGCTCAACAGGGATCACTTCCTCTGGCAGCGGCTCAAAAGATTCTTCAGGAATAAAAGGTTCCAGCACTTCCACGGTCAGCGTCTGGCTAATGACCTGCGGCTGGTTAAAGTCGTCGGTATAGCTGACGCTGAGGAGCAACTCAAGCTGGCCGGGCTGTTCGGGGAAAACGGTGGCATCGAAGGGAAAAAAGCCGCCTGGCTCGACGTTGCCGACAAAAATGGTGTTGTTGTCGAAGGTGGCGTTGGTGGCAGTTACAGAGAAGTTACCCAAAACGGCCGTATTCTTGCCCCCGTTCACCAGCTGCATTGGCAAGGGGCCGGGCTGACCCACAAATAAAGGTTGGACGGGGGAATAGAAGTTGAAGGTGATTAACGGCCGTTGATACACCAACAGCGTCACCACCTGATCATCCACAAAACTCACATTCTGGTCATCATTATAGACAAACGACACCTTTACCGGATACGCTCCCGGCTTCGTCGTGGCGTTGACAATCAGCGCCTGCGATGCCTCAAACGAGCCGCCGGATGGTAAATCGCCCAAATATTGCACGTTCGATGCCCCCACCGGGGCAAAATCGGTAAAGCTGCCCCCGGCACCAGACAGCCCACCCGCTTCCGGCGTGCCGGAAATGGTGCCGCCGCTGCTGCTGCCGCCGCCCAAAATCATCGTCATCCGCCGCGCCGCCGCATTGCCCTGGTTTTGCACTACCAGTTGCAGCGAAAACGGTACCCCCGGCTCCAATTGCGCCACATCCGTTTGGTAGCTGGTGATAATCATCTGTGGCCGCAGGCGCGGGCCGACCGTCGGCGTAATCGTTGGCGTGGCGGTTGGTGTGGGCGTGGGGGCTGCGCCACCGGTGGCAACTTTGGCAATGGTGAACGAGAGGGAGAATTTTTCGCTGTAGGCGGTGCCGTAGTCATCGGTGTAGCTCACGTCCACTTCTAGCACCCCCGTGCGCTGCCCAGCCAGATCACGGCTGGCAAAGAGGGGCTGCCAAAAGCGGTTGCTTTGCCCAGGGTCAAGCGTGCCGATGGCGCGAACGCCGCCGGTATCGCGGGCAATAAAGCTGCCGTTGACAAAGGTGGCGACGATGTTGCGGGCGCGAACTGACCCCGCGTTTGCCAGCGTCATCTCAAAAGCCAAATTTTCCCCCGGCACAATTTCGGCCGAACTAGCACCGTAGGAGCTGACGACAAGCTGGGGGCGGACAAAGGCGGTGGGGGCGGGGGTTTTGCTAGGCTCAGGGGTTTCAGGTTCGGCAGTGACGATGGGGGCGGTGATGGTGAGGCTGTTGGGCAGCGTAACTGACCGCGCATCGGGGTTGACGACGGTGACGCTGTAGGTGCCTGCGAGAATGGTGCCGGGCAGGTTGGCGCGCAGCAGGTTGCTGCTGACAAAGCTGGTGGTCAGGGCACCAAAGCCGTCTACGATGACCACGGCTCCATCTACAAAGCCGGAACCGGTGGCAACGAGTTCGACGCTGCTACCGCTGCTGGCGTTGTTGGGCTGAACGGCCGTTAACACCAGCGGTTCAGCCGTCGCCGTCGGGGTTTCCTGCTGCGCCGCCAGCCGGTTTGCCGGGGCAAACGCCAGCCACAATAAACAAAGCAATGTTAGGCAAAAAACTAAGGTACGTTTCATTGTCCTGAAATGGGGAGATTGGAGGTTGGAGATTGGAGATTGGCACTAGCGAAGCGACCAATCTCCAATCTCTAATCCCCAATCTCCAATAACTAATCCCTACTCGTCTCCGACACAATCCGGCCGTCCAAAAGCTGGACGGTGTGGGTGGCGTAGCTGGTCATGCGCGGGTCGTGGGTGACAACCAGCACCGTGCGGCCACTTTTATGTAAATCGGACAACAGTTCCATGATGGCCGTGCCGCTGGCGGTGTCGAGGTTGCCGGTTGGTTCATCGGCCAAAATAAGCTGTGGGTTGTTGACCAACGCCCGCGCCACCGCCACCCGCTGCTGCTGCCCACCCGATAACTCCGTTGGTTTGTGGTGGATGCGGTCGCCCAGCCCTACCTGCACCAGCAGTTCATAGGCGCGGGCGTGCCGCTGGCGGCGCGGCACGCGGGCAAAGCGCAGGGGGAAGGCGACGTTATCGAGGGCACTTAGGCTGGCGATCAGGTTAAAAGATTGAAAAATGAAGCCGATGGTGCGCCGCCGATAAACAGCCAGGGCATTTTCATCCAGCGACTCAATGGCCTGCTGCCCCACCTGAATTTGGCCGCCGCTGGGGCGATCCAGCCCGCCGAGCAGATACATGAGGGTGCTTTTGCCGGATCCGGATGGCCCCATGACGGCCCAAAAGCTGTTGGCCTCAATATCAAGGCTCACACCAGCCAGCGCGTGGACTGTTTCGCGCCCCATTTGGTAGCTTTTGCGGAGGTTGGTGATGGTGATGAAGGACATGGAGAATTGAGAATTGAGAATTGGAAATTGAGAATTGGGAATGGTTCATTCGTCATTCTCAATTCTTCGTTCTCAATTCTCCATTAAAAGAACGGCCGTATGACCGTCAAATCGCTAAATTGGGCGGCGAGGAGGGCGGGAAGGGCGCGGAGGAGATAGAGGCCGAGGATGGTGATGAAAACGGCCGTTATGGCCTTGCCCCGCGAGAGGGTATCGCCAGCACGGGCGGCCGCGATGAGTAGCACAATGTGCCAGATGAGGTAAATATCCACCAGAGCTAGCAGTGC
>JAGQGA010000302.1 GCA_020432595.1 Anaerolineales bacterium
TGGCATCGGGAGCGGGCAGCTTGAGTACGGGGGCACTGTTTGAGATGCGGGGGATAACGGCCGTTTCTATCCTGGGTCTGATGCTGTCATTTTTCCTGGTTGGCTTTGCCATTTGGGTGGGGCGGCAAAACAGCTTCGTTCCCGTGCAGGGTGTCGGGGACTAAACAAAAGATGTGGCCAAAAGATGTGGCCAAAAGATGTGGCGGGTCAACGCCCGCCACATCCAGCTACATCACAACCCGGAAAAACAGCCGCTGAGACAGATCGTTGCTCAACAGCTCAATTTCATAAGTGGCGGAGAGAAAATCAAATTCGCCGATACGAATGGAATAAAGTCCGGTTGCGGGTAGGACAAAGTCCACGATTGATTCTGCTTCGCCACTCGTGCCATCGTCAATAAACTCGCTGATGCGTTCAGCATCGGGGCCATACAGCTCCAAAAAGAGATCGCTTTCGTCCATAGGGCTGAGGTTGATGCTAATAACATCCCCTTCCTGCCCGCGAAAATGCCAAAAATGGTCGTTGTTGGCTTTAGAGGTTGCCTCCTGCAAATCACCATATTCCATGACACCGCGAAAGATAAAGGTATAGGATTCACTGCTGGTAATCATGATGGCGTAGTCGGTGGCGTTACGGCCATTGGCATAAACGCGAATTTTGTATTCGCCAACGGCCGTTAAGGCAAAGTTTTGTACTGTTTCCACTTGCCCTGCCGCAAAGTTATTGGCTTCAATAAGCTGCTGCCCGTTGGGGTCAAGGATGCTGATGACCAGGTCAGCCTCGGCGGAAACGACGCTGACGGTGATGGATTCGCTGGCACCGATGTCGTATAGCCATTGATGGGTTTGGTTGGCTTCCAGCCGTGCCGCGCCCAAATCTTCAGCACTGAGCAGGTCTTGCTCTACAACGGTGCGTTCCTGGTTGTTGGCAGGCGTGGCTGTGGGGCTGCCGGGCGTGGGGGTGCCGGGCGTGGGGGTGGTGTTGGGATTAACGGCCGTTGCTGTTCCTTCTGGCGTGTTGGTGGGCAAAGTGCCATCCCCGTTGTCGGTTGTTGGCGTAGGTGTCCCTGCGGCCTCATCGCCGGGTGGTGTCTCTTCATCTGATGGTGGGGCTTCTTCATCCACCGGTGGTGTCTCTTCGTCTGATGGCGGGGTGTCTTCATCAGATGGCGGCAGTTCTTCATCCACCGGCGCTGCCTCTTCGTCTGATGGCGGCGCGTCTTCATCGGTGGGTGGCAGTTCAGAAGGAGTGGCAACGGTCGTTGGCGTTTCGGTGGCTTCAAGTTCGGCAATGGCAACTGGTTCCGTGGGAGCCGCTGCGTCAGGCGTAAGCGTCACCAGTGCTACTGGGCTTGGGGCAACAATTTCGGTAACAGCCAGATACCAAATATCTTGCTCCACCGCCTTCTTGCCGCAGCCGACCGGTCCTTGCCACCGCTGCCAATGTCCCTCCACCGTCATCGTCAAGTCATCGGGAATCAGTGAGCGCAATTGACTGTCGAAGCCGCCGGCTTGCGCCAGCAGTCCGTTGGCGACTAGCCCCCAACTGGCTGGCGAAGTAAATTTTTCGCCTGGGCACACCAGCTTGGGCAGCCTTTGGTATTGCCCGGTGAGCCGCAGGTTGGCACCTTCAAAAAAAGCTGGGCTGGCAGCCAAATCGGTGATGGCGACGGTGATGGGTGCCGTGTTGGCTGGGTCGCCGGTGGGGCTAGGTTCGACAAAGGGTGTGGGTGGCGTTTCTTCGGCGGTGCGGCAACTAGCTGTTAGCAGCAGTAAAAGCACCATGACCCAAAAACGTGTTAACTTCATAAAAGTGAGCCTCATGTGACCACAAACTTGTTTTGTAGCTTGGTTGCAAACCGTGTTCGCCGTGCTGTTTGGCCTAATACAGGAAATCAGTTACAAATAGCCGCTGCCTATAATACCAGACTCTACCATTACAAGGCAGTGGGTTGGCAAAAGAGGCGTGAATTTTAACGGCCGTTTGCCAACCATTGGTACCAATATGAACATATTTGACCCAATATACGGCCATTGGACGCTCCACGAGCCGGTTTTACATGATTTGCTCATGTCAGTCGCCGTGCAGCGGCTACAGGGCGTTTTGCAGCATGGCATCACCGGGCTGGTTGGTATTACAGAGCCAATTAGCCGCTATGACCACTCGCTGGGGGCACTGCTGCTGGTGCGGCGGCTGGGCGGCAGCCTGGCCGAGCAAATTGCCGCGCTCCTGCATGACGTGAGCCACACCGCCTTTAGCCACGTCATTGATTACGTATTTGATGACCATGATGGGCAAAGTTATCACGATGAAAAAAAAGAGTGGTATGTGGCGCAAACGGATTTGCCCGCCATTTTGCAGTACCACGGCTTTGATTGGCGAGGACTGGTGGATGAGACCCGTTTCTCGCTGCTGGAGCAACCTTCGCCCCGGCTGTGTGCGGATCGGCTGGATTATTTTTTGCGTGACGCAGGGCCGCTGGGGCTGGCAACGGCGGCAGAAATTGCGGCGGCACTGGCGGATTTGGTGGTGGTCAACGGCCGTATTGCAGCCCAAACCATTGCCACTGCCCGCTGGCTAGGCGAGACGTTTATGGCCGCTGATGATGCCAGTTGGTCCAATTTCCGCGAGGTAGGGCTGTATGAGCTGACGGCGCGGGCCATTCGGCGTGGGCTGGACGTGGGCGAGATTGGCGAGGCAGACCTGTGGGAAACGGATGAGGTGCTGTGGCAAAAGCTGTACGCGGCTAATGATTTGGTGTTACGGGAATTGCTGGCGCAGGTGTCGCCGGCAACCCGGTTTGTGTGGGATGAGGCGGCACCGACGTTTTGGGTGAGTACGAAATTGCGGGCGATTGACCCGGATGTGGTGGGGGAAAACGGCCGTTTGTTCCCTCTCTCCACCCTCGACCCCAGCTTTGCCCAGCACCGCCAACATTACCTGGACAGCAAAACGGGCAAGTGGCCGATGCGCGTGGTTTTGCCTCATCACTAGACGTGATTTTTCTTCCTGCCGTTGGTATGATTAAGCTATGCCGAATAATATGTCACTTACTAAAGGGTTGTTAGCGGTCATTGGGATTCACCTGGTGGGCGTTTTGTTGGTGCTAGGTTTTGTATTGGGCGCAAGCTGGTTGATCACGCGCCTAACGGGATTGCCTTGGTCAGAAACGGCCGTTTTGCTGCTTGTCTGCTTTATCTGGGCTGTTGTGCTGCAAAAAATATTTGAGGCGGGTTTTGGCGGATTGCTCGTTTTTCTGGTTATAGGCTGCACCTTGGCATTTATCGGGGGGTGGTTGTTCTCACGCTGGTTGTCATTCTCCTTTTTATCTGCCGCTTGGCTGCCGCTAGGCTCAGCCTTTGTCTTTATGTATTACTTCTTCTCTGATCTCAAAGAGGTGCGTGAGGAGATGGAAGAAGAAGGCTGGCTTGACGAGGAAGATATGCCCATTCCTCGCATTCGCTTTATGCGTGACGACAGTGAGCAAACGGGCGAGGCGTTATTTCGCTATATCATTGCCAACGCTATTTGCCGCCGCATGAACGAGACACCGTCAGTCAAAGGGAGCATGGACAGCACCGAAGTGCAAGAACTTTCTATTCGGCTGGCCGATGCTGCTGTGTTTGTGTTGCGCCGTAAACCTGCTCGCACCCAACGGTTTCAGGTAACGGTTTCTGCATTGCGTAAAGCGTTTAACCAGATGGGGCAGCAGCCATATGAGGATGATATTTTAGGTTTGGCTGTTTCTGCCGTAAATACGCAACTGATGTTGGATACGGATCTGGAAGACATAGCCCGCAGCCGCCGTTGGGCAACGCACTTTATGAGGTAGGAGAGCAGGATGATTATTGATCCGGTTTTGCTTTCGGAAAGTGAAGCATACAAATATATTATTGGGGTGGTGCTGCCCCGGCCTATTGCCTGGGTTAGCACAATGGACAATGAAGGGCGACTGAATTTGGCACCCTTTTCCTATTTCACCGGGGTTTGCTCTAAGCCGCTGACGCTTTTGTTTTGCGTGGGGCTGCACCCCAATGGGGAGAAGAAGGATACGCGGCTGAATATTGAGCAAATGGGTGAGTTTGTGGTGAATATGACGAATGAGGAAACGGCCGTTGCCATGAACCGCAGTGCCACCATTTTGCCGCGTGGTCAGTCCGAATTTGAGTGGGCGGGGGTGACACCGCTGCCCAGCCAAAAGGTGCGGGTTCCCCGCGTGGCCGAATCCCCCATTTCGTTTGAGTGCAAGCTCCAGCAGATGGTGGTGGTGAGTGAGGAAGTAGGTGGGGGAGCGGCGATATTTGGCGAAGTGGTGTGCATCCACGTGCGGGATGATTTGTGGGAGAACGGCCGTATTAACCTGGAACGCTACAAGCCAATCGGCCGGCTGGCGGGGGCGGGCTACACACGGGTGAACGACCTATTTGACATGCAGCGGCTGCCACCCCCAGTTCAATAAAAAAAGCCTGACATTGTTTTTTAGGTTATGGGCATGCTAATGGTAAATGTGCTGCCCGGCAGCAAGTCGGGGTCGTAGCCGTCGCTTTTCACGGTAATGGTGCCGCCGTGCGCCTCGATAATGCCTTTGGCGATGGGCAACCCTAAACCTAGTCCGCCGCCGCCATAGGCATGTTTGCTGCTGCTATGTTTGGCAATGTTGCCCAGACCGTGGAAGAGGTCAAAAATGCGGCTTTGTTCTTCAATAGGAATGCCGATGCCGCTGTCGCAGATGATGATTTGCAGGTGACTTGGTTGTAAACGGCCGTTAATCCAAATCTTGCCCCCATCGGGCGTAAATTTTATGGCATTGCTAAGGATGTCGCGCAGGGCCATGAGCAGATGTTTTTTGTCTACCTGAATGGCGGGAAACAAGGTGAAAGAGTCGCTGATAAGGGTGAGATTGCGGCTGTTGATGATGGACTGAAGGGGGGTGGTGAGTTCGTCCAGCAGGTCGGCGGGAGAAACGGCCGTTTTAATTAACTCTAGCTGGTCAGAGCTGATTTTGACCATGAGCAAAATTTCTTGAATACGGCCGTTTAAATTCTCAACAACTTGTTCTAGCTTAAGCGACGTGGTGAAGGCGCGAGGGTGTGACTTTTCCAAATCGCGCAGCAGGCGACTAAGCAGTTGGCTGTAAGCCTTTACACCCGTCAGGGGCGTGTTTAATTCGTGGGCAATAAGCTGAATAAACTCATTCTTAACCCGATCTAGCTCTAGTAAGTGTTGGTTGGCCTTCTCCAAATCTTCGTTTAGCAGCGCATTTTCAATGGCAACAGCCACCTGAATGGCTAAAATTTCCAGTGGCGGCAAGCTTTTTTGCGTAAATCGGTTCTGGATGGAGCGGTTTTCCAAATAAATTGCGCCGATGGTGCCGTTGATGGTGGTAAGCGGCACGCACATGATGGAGCGCAGTTGATAGTGCATGACGCTGGGGGCGTGGGCAAAGCGGGGATGTTGCAGGGCATTGCTTAGAACCAAAGGCTGTTTGGAGGCCAACACCTCTTGTACGATGGTTTCGCTGAGCATGTTACTTGGCCCGGTTAGGTCTTTGCCTTCGGCTGTACGGCCGGCGCGGAAGTCAAGCGTGCCATCTGCTTTTTTTAGGACGATATTGCCAGTTTCTCCCCCTACTAGTTTTAAGACTTCATCCAACGCATAAACTAACAGTGGCTCCAATGAGCGTGTAGCAATCATGCGGCGGTTGACCTCAAGCACGTAGGTGAGGAGTTCTGGTTGTTCCGGATGGTGGATCATGGTGCCCCTTTATAGATGATTGTGCGGTTTGCTTATTGGTAGGGAAATATAGCAGATTGTGCCGGGTAATGCTTGTAAATCATAGCCACTGCTTTCTAAACGAATGGTACCACCATGCGCTTCGATAAGCCCTTTGGCAATGGGAAGTCCCAAACCTAATCCTCCACCTCGGAAGGAGTGTTTGCTGCTGGAATGGTTTAGCAGGGTGCCAAGCCCATGAAATAAATCGAAGACGCGCTCTTGTTCGCGCAAAGGAATGCCAATGCCTTCGTCACGAATGGTGAGATGAATGGTGGTGTCGTCACAACGGCCGTTAACCCAAATGTTCCCGCCATCCGGCGTATACTTAACCGCATTGCTCAATACATTTTGCAGTGCCACCATCAAATGCTCATCATCCGCATACAGCGGTGGCAGCTTGTGAACATCATCAATATGCAGTGCAATGTTTCGGGCTGTCAAGGCCGGGGCAAAACGCAATTGTAGCGACTCAAACATAAAAGCCAAAAAGGTTTGCGCTCGTTTAAGATGGAGCTGCCCCGATATAATGCGAAAAACGTAAATGATCTCGTGAATAGTGCGGTCAAGAATCTGCACCGCTTTTTCCAACTGCTCACTCATTTCCAGTGCCTGGGCGTTGCTTTTTGCCAGCCGCACATGGAGTAAATCTGCATAGGCCATCACGCTGGTTAGCGGTGTACGCAGTTCATGGGAAATGAGCATGATAAAGTTGTTTTTTAGCTGGTCAAGTTCGCGCAAATGTTGGTTGACACTGTAGAGTGAATCATTAAGCTGCGCGTTTTCGATGGCAATGGCTGCCTGATTGGCAAGAATTTCAATGGGAGCAATATCGTTGGCCGTGAAACGCGGACGCACCGTTCGGTTTTCAACATAAATGGCCCCGATAGGCCGATTTTTGGCGATGAGGGGGGTGCAAATGATGGAGCGAATTTGTA
>JAGQGA010000303.1 GCA_020432595.1 Anaerolineales bacterium
CGTTTGTGGTGGGGACAAAGTTTGCCAGTGCTGCCGAGCCGCCTGTTAGCCGCACCCCTTTGTAGGCGATGCCCAAATCTTTGAGCAAGAATGGCACACCGCTGAGGGGGCTGACGTTGGGATTGGTTTGATCTGCAGTTTGCGCCTGGTCAAACATCTCGGTGACAATGGCATTTAGCTGGGGATTGGTGGCTTCGATGCGCCGAACGGCCGTTTCCACCAGCTCCAATGCCGTAATCTCGCCGCGCTGCACCAGTGCAGCTTGGGCGATTCCATCTAATGTTGCGAACTTATCCATGTGTTGCCTGCCTTTGTTGCTGCAATGGTATCCTGTTTTTGCCTAAATAAAAAAAGCCCGGCAGCAACTCGCTGCCAGGCTTCTCGCTAACTGTACGAAATTGTAAAAGTTTACCGGGCTTGCCGCTTGAGCAGATCGCGGATTTCGGTGAGCAGCTTTTCTTCGGCCGAGGGTGCGGGCGGAGCGGCGGGGGCAGCTTCTTCTTGCTTTTCCATATTTTTGATGGTGCGAACCAGCATGAAGATAACCCAAGCGATTACTAGGAAGTTGACAATTGCCTGAATAAAGTTGCCATATGTTAGGGTGGCACTTCCCACTTGTAGCACCATTTCCGTAAAATTGATGCCACCCAGGATGATGCCAATGAGGGGCATGAGGATGTCGTTGACCAAGGAGGTCACGATGGCACCAAATGCGCCGCCGATAATGACTGCCACGGCCAAATCCATGACGTTGCCACGCTTAATGAAATCGCCAAACTCTTTTAACATGTACGGTTCTCCTGTTCCTGCCAATAAATAATGGTACTATGGTACCAATTTTGTGTGATTTGACAATTAGACGCTGAGAACAGAAGTTGGTCACAAATTGGTGACGGGAATAAATTGTTCGCGGCCGGGGCCGACGGAGATGTGGGAAACGGGAACGGCCGTTTGCTCCACAATAAACTCCACATAGCGACGGGCGTTGGCGGGCAGGTCGGCCAGTTGGCGTACCTGCATAATGTCTTCGTCCCAGCCCGGCAGCGTTTCGTAGATTGGCTGGCACTGCGCTACTTCTTCCAGGCTGCTGGGCAAATAATTAATGCGTTGGCCGTGCAGGTCATAGGCCACACAGACCGGGATTTCGGCGATGCCGCTGAGGATGTCGAGCTTGGTGACGACAAATTCGGTGAGGCTGTTGACGCGGCGGGCGTGGTGGAGGATGTTGAGGTCGAGCCAGCCGACGCGGCGCGGCCGGCCGGTGGTGGTGCCATACTCATCCCAGGGGTTGGCCCCCGTGCCGCGCAGCCGCATGGCTAGTTCACCATCCAGTTCGGTGGTAAAGGGGCCGCTGCCCACGCGGCTGCTAAATGCTTTGGCGACACCGATGATGCGCCCGACGTTTTTGGGGCCAACACCCAGCCCGGTGAGTGCCCCGCCAGCGGTGGGGGCGGAGCTGGTGACGAAGGGGTAGGTGCCGTGGTCAATGTCGAGCAGCGTTCCCTGGGCACCTTCGGCAAGGACAGAACGGCCGTTTTGCAGGGCCTCGTCCAGCATCAGGCTGCATTCCACCAGGTGGGGAGCCAGTTGTTGGGCATAGTTCGCATAATCGGCAGAAACGGCCGTTGCGTCCAGCGGTTCCTCACCGTACAGTTCAGTTAGCACTCGGTTTTTCTCGTTAATATGGGCATAAATCGCCTCTGCCAACTCTTCCGGCTTGTCCAGCAGCCCGGCACGTAGCCCGGAACGCGCTACTTTGTCGGTGTAGGCGGGGCCAATTCCTCGCTGCGTGGTGCCAATGGCTCCCGTGCCCAACTCCTTTTCCTTAGCTTTGTCGAGGGCAATGTGGGCTGGGGTAATCAAGTGCGCCTTGCGGCTGATCTTGAGCCGCTGGGGGCTAACATCCACGCCGCGCTGCTTTAGTTCCGTCATTTCACGCAGCATGACGGCTGGGTTCACCACCACGCCGCTGCCAATTAGACAGGTAACGCCGGGGTGGATGACACCGGAAGGAATAAGGTGGAGCTTAAAGACTTCTCCAGCAATCGTAATGGTGTGACCGGCATTGTCGCCGCCGCTGAAGCGGGCAATGATGTCGGCTTGGGCGGCCAGCAGATCGGTGATGTGGCCTTTGCCTTCATCCCCCCATTGGGTGCCAATAATCATATCGAGTGGCATGTTTTTCTCCTTCGAAAATGGGACACGGACGAACACGGACGAACACGGACAAATCTGCGAAATCTTTGATTTTTATTTATCGTGGTGCGCCACTGCTCAGGCTGTCTCCTCATTGTTACATTTCTATTCTGTTGGCACATATGCCTGCGCCAAACCAACAAGCAAGTATACCAAAAACTGCCCCTTCCCCCATTAGATGATAAATTGGTTCTGTGAAAAAAGCGTTGTAATGTTGACTTTAACAAATCTTGGATATAGTACTAGGGGGCTAGTACTGCGGTATTGGTATATATAGCTTTGGCAAACTTGACTATGAACGAGAGTGTTCAAGGGGAAGTTTTATGCAAACAGTGGCACAGGGTAGGCTGTCTAAAGTGCGCTTGGTAGCGCATTCGTTTAAATTCAACCGTTTGCAACGGCTGCCAATTCCGTGGTTGTTGCTGCTTTTGTCGTTGGTTGTCACCGTTTTTGTTTGGCAGCAAGAGCAACAGTTGCTGCAAACGCGCATTCAGACACGCTTACGTCAAGAGATTGCCTATACAAACCAGGCACTGGAAAATGAGTTTGCTTATTCACAAGAGGCACTTTACAGTGCTCGCAGCTTTTTGGTGGCGAATGATGGCGTGACGCTGGCAATGTGGCAGCGTTATGTTGAATCCCTTGATTTGGCAGCACGGTATCCAGGTTTGGTCGAACTGGGGTATGTGGCGTATGTGCCGGAGGCGGATCTGCCGGGTTTTGTGGAGACGCTGCGCCAAAGTGCAGGGGGGGCGGCACCACACGTAGCAACTGGTCAGTCGGATTATTTGATTACGCAGTTTGTGTACGCACAGGAGGCGGAGCAGTTGGCGGTGGGGCAGGATTTGGGAGCAGATTTTGCGCTGCGGTCGGTGGCGGAACGGGCGCGGGATTTGGGTGAGGTGGTGATTAGCCGGAAGGTGGAGTTGGCGGGGTTGGAAACGGCCGTTAATCCCATACAGCGAGCGGGTGTTTTTCTGTTTTTGCCGGTATATGGTGAGCAAGAAACGGCCGTTCAAGGCTGGGTTTACGCCACTGTCAGCACCCAGGCATTGCTGGAAGACGTTCTGGGTTTTCTCGACGCTGGCCTGCATGTAGAGATGTACGATGGCACCGCCATAGAGCCAGAAACGGTTTTATTTGACCACTCGCTTTTGCACACCCATGCCCCTGAAGATTTAACTTTCCGTGAAACACAGCTTGTCAACTTAAACGGCCGTGTTTGGACACTCAGCTTTAGCACCCTACCCGCCTTCAACCTGAGCATTGACGAAACCCAGCCCATGATGGTTCTCATCACGGGCATGATTTTTAGCCTGTTTATCTTTGGTCTCACCTGGACCGTGTTCACCGCCCGTGAACGCGCCCTCATTTTGGCCGAAGCCATGACCTCGACCCTGCGGGAAAACGAAGAGCGATACCGCACCCTGGTTGAAAACGCCCCCGAGGCCATTGTGGTGCTGGATGTCAATGAAAGCCTGATTGAGGACGTGAACGAAAACGCCGTTCACCTCTTTGGCCTTAGCCGCAAGCATTTGCTACGCACCAGTTTGGCCGCCCTCAGCCCCGCGTCGCAACCCGACAGCCAGCCATCGCTGCCGTTGATGGCCGATAAGCTGGCGCAGGCACTTTCCGGCCACCGCGTTGAATTTGAATGGGTCTATTTGAATGCCCACGGCGATGAAATCTTGTGTGACGTGCGTTTTGTCCGGCTGCCCTCCAAGTCGCGTAACCTGGTGCGAGGCAGCATTACTGATATTACCGAACGGGAGCGGACTAAAAAGGCGATGGAGCAGGCGCAAAAGCTGGAAAGCTTAGGCGTGTTGGCGGGTGGTGTGGCGCACGATTTTAACAATTTGCTGGTCGCTATGCTGGGTCACACTTCGCTGGCGATGATGCGTTTGCCTGCCAGCAACCCGGCCTATGACCATATCTCCCAAGCGGTGAAGGCGGCAGAGCGGGCGGCTGACCTGACGCAGCAAATGCTGGCCTACTCTGGGCGTGGCCATTTTCGGATGCAGCCGATTGATCTCAACATGCTACTGGATGAAAACCTCCATCTGTTCACCTCGGCCATTCCCAAAAATATTACGCTGCAAAAGCAGCTTGCCCACGACTTGCCCCGCGTGGATGCTGACCTGGGGCAGATGCAGCAGGTGGTGATGAACCTGATCTTGAATGGTGCTGATGCCATTGGGCAGAAGCAGGGCGTGGTAAAGATTACAACGATGATCTATGAGCTGGAGAGCGGTGATAAAGAGTTCTCGCAGCTTAACTACACGCTGAAGCCAGGCCGCTATATTCGGCTTGACGTGGCGGACAACGGATGTGGCATGGACGAACAAACGTTGTCCAAGATTTTTGACCCGTTTTTTACTACCAAGCAAACCGGGCGTGGCTTGGGGCTGGCGGCCGTACAAGGGATTGTGCGGGGTCACAAGGGTGGGCTGCATGTTTCCAGCAAGCCGGGCGAGGGGACGACCTTTAGCTTGATGCTGCCAGTGAGCAAAAGTGAATTGGATGAGGTTATGCAGCCACTTGCGCTGCAAGATGTAGATATTCCGGCCAATTGTTTGGTGCTGGTAATTGATGATGAAGCGTCGGTACGTAATATTGTAACCGATATTTTGGAGATGGACGGCATTCGCACGATGGTAGCCCCCAATGGTGAAATCGGCATTGAACTGTATGAGAAGTATCAGGATGATATTGACCTGGTGCTGCTCGATTTGTCTATGCCGGGGCTAAATGGGCACGAAACGTTTATTCGGCTGCAGCGCATTAACCCTAAGGTGAATGTGGTGCTGTCGTCGGGGTATGATGAGTCGGATGCGACGGTGCAGTTTGTGGGGCATGGGCTGTCTGGGTTTATCCAGAAGCCATATGAGCCGGGTTATTTCTTGACGACGATTAAGGGGTATTTGGCGAATGTGACCCACGAAGTGCCGCAGCATGAACTGGAAATGGCACTGTCATAGGTTAGGTAGTGTGAAAAAGGGGCTGTGGTTTTGCCACAGCCCCTTTTTTTATGCTTGGTTGAGTTTGCGCCAAAGGATGATGAGGGTGAGCGTGGTTAGGACGGCGGCCAAGATGGTGATGAGGGTTTTGGGGGTGGCGGCAATAACGATGTCGGAGCCGCCGGCCGACATGGGAACAGCAGCGGGTGGTGCGGGTGGGGGTACAGGGAGATCAGAAACGGCCGTTTCCCGCCAGCGTCGCCCTTCTTCAATCAACATCACTGGGATACCGTCCCGAATGGGGTATTTGTACCCTGTTTCCGGGGAAACCAGCCAACTGTTGTGAACCAACTCCAAACGCCCTGGGTCGCCACCCTGCTCTTGGCTTTGCTGAATGGCGTAGGGATCACGCAAAATTTCTAATAGTTCTGGACTGATAGGGAGCGTGTTGTTGCTCATGATTATACAACTCCTAGATAGATAGTGGCTGGTGGCTAGTGGCTGGTTGCTGGTACCAGCCACTAGCCACTAGCCACCATTTTCATTTTTAATAGTGTACATTGACCAGCGTGCCAAGCGGTGCCCAATTAAACAGCCACTGGGAA
Source organism: Anaerolineales bacterium (assembly GCA_020432595.1). The sequence continues at coordinate 5,759 of JAGQGA010000303.1, forward strand.
TCGGGGATGCTGACGTTAACGCAGCCGTGGCTCATGGGGTGCCCAAAGTTGTTGTGCCAATAGGCTCCGTGAATGGCGTAATCTTCATAAAAATACATGACGTAGGGAACGCCTTCCAGATAGTAGTCGTAGCCGAGTAAACGGCCGTCCATGGTCTGGCTTTCATACTTGATCCAGGTGCGGAACTGGCCGGTGACGGTCGGGAAGCTGGGCAGGCCGCTGGAGACAAGGGCGGAATAGACCAGGGAGTCCCCCTCAAAGGCGTTGAGCGATTGGGTAGAAAGGTTGACATCAATCCATCGTTCGCTGGCGCCTACGCCAAACGGCCGTTTACCCACCCAATTGCTCACTTCCACCCCCACCACTGTGGGAATAGGCGTAGGCGTAGGAGTAGGGGTGTTGGTGGGCAAGGGGGTAGCCGTCCAGGCGGCGCGGGGCTGGCTGTCGCTGACGTTTTTTGCTAGCAGTCGTTCTGGCCGTTCGGTGGGGACGGGAGTGGGGCTGCTGGTGGGAGGAACGGCCGTTACCGTTGGTTCTGTCGTAGGCGCGACAACTGTGGCTTCAATTGTTGGCTGGCTAGTGGCGGGGGACAAAACGGCCGTTTCTGCCTGTTTGCCGCCGTTTGCCAGAAAGAACCCGGCTGCGCCCAGCAGCAGAAGCAACAGCAAGCCAACAGCCGCCCACAAAGGCCAGCGGCTTCTCGTGGGTGATGTGGCTGGGGTGGTAGATGTGGTGGGGGAGGGAGAACGGCCGTTTGTGGCTACCAGAGGCGGTGGCACGTTGGTTTTGTCCAATCGTCGCTGTGCCCACGCCTTGGCCTTCACCACTGTCGGGTGGGTCGGGTTCAATGCTTCCGCCCGCTGCACATATTCCATGCTGGCGGCCGGCGAGGGGGCGACGCTGGCAAGCCACAGCCAAATGGCAAAA
>JAGQGA010000304.1 GCA_020432595.1 Anaerolineales bacterium
GCCACCTCCGCCTCATGCAGCAGCATCTTCAGCATAATGCCATACTCATCGGCCGTTCGCGCCCTGTCCGTCCGCAGCCGCCACTGGTTTGCCCACGTCTGCCCATCCCACAAACCAAGCGTTACATTGGTGTTGCCAATATCAATTGCAAGTAGCATAGTTTTAGAGACTGGGAGACTGGGAGATTAAGAGATTTGTTTTCCAGTCTCTCACTCTCCTAGTCTCCCAGTTACAAGTTTGTAGTGATTGGATTGTATAAGCGGCGACAAGTGTGGGCAAGGCCGTTCATTTTTTGTACACTGGGCAGCAATCAAACAAATATACAAGCGTCATTTCGAGGTCCTCCGAGAAATCCCATTCTTGCTGGTAAAGGGAATGGGATTTCTCCTCGAAGACTCGTCGAAATGACATGTTTTTGCTTAGACAGCTTGTTTTGGATAATAGATCTGATAATTAATCCTGTAAACCCTATCAAAAAAGCCCTATGACCCAAACGAAGGCGGAAAAGCTGCGGCAGCGGAACCGTGAACTCTCCATTTTGAATAGCATTGCCCAGGCACTGAACAGTTCGGTGGATTTGGCGCAGGCGCTGCAAGGGGTGCTGGAGCAGGTTGCCAGTTTGCTCGATTTGCAAACAGGGTGGATTTGGCTGCTGGATGAAGAGACGGGGGCTTCGTATCTGGCGGCGGCGCAAAATTTGCCGCCGGTGCTGGGGGAAAATCCGCGCCGGATGGAGGGAAGCTGCTACTGTTTACGGACGTACCGTGAGGATGATATGGAGGGGGCGGCCAATATTAATGTGGTGACGTGCAGCCGTTTGGAGAAGGTGGTGGATGGCACGGACGGGCTGCGTTACCATGCAAGCATTCCGCTAAACGCCTACGGGAAGAAGCTGGGGGTGCTGAATGTTGCCAGCCCGGATTGGCGACCGCTGTCGGCAGGGGATTTGCGGCTGCTGCATACGGTGGGCGATATGCTGGGGATTGCCATTGAGCGAGCGCGGCTGTTTGCCCAAAGTGCGCGGCTGGGGGCGGTGGAGGAGCGGAATCGGCTGGCGCGGGAGATTCATGATACGTTGGCACAGGGATTAACGGCCGTTTCCCTCCACCTCGAATCCGCCGATGCCCTGCTGGAAGCCCATGCCACCCTTGACCAACTCCAGCCGATGATTCGGTGGGCGCTGGCACTGACACAGGAAAATCTGGAAGAGGTGCGCCGTTCGGTGATGGATTTGCGGGCAGCACCGCTGGCGGGGCGGACGCTGGCCGAGGCGTTGGAGATGTTGGTGGAAGGGGTGGAAACGGCCGTTATTCTGCGCCTCACCGGAGCCAACCGCCCCCTTTCCCCGCGTATCGAGGCCGGGCTGTACCGGCTGGCTCAGGAAGCGTTGAACAATGTGGACAAACACGCCGCCGCCACCCAAGCCATTCTCGATCTGGTTGTGACCCCGACCGAGGTATGGCTGACCGTTGAGGACAATGGCTGCGGCTTTGATGTGGAAACCAAGCCCCCCGGCCGCTTTGGGCTGGTGGGCATGAACGAAAGGGTACGGCTGCTGGGCGGCACGCTGCGGTTGGAAAGCTGTCCTGGTGAAGGGACGCGGGTCGCGGTGAAACTGCCGCTGTAAAAAATAAAGGAGCAAAATGTTTAACAAAATCTTAGTTGCCAACCGGGGCGAAATTGCGCGGCGGATTTTTGCGGCGTGCCGCGAGCTGGGGGTGACAACGGTGGCGATTTATTCCGAGGTGGATGCAGGGGCGGCCTGGCTTGATTTGGCCGACGAGGCGTATCTGCTGCCGGGGGCAACGGCCGTTGAGACCTACCTCAATCGCCCCCTCATTTTGGACATTGCCCGCCGGTGCGGAGCCGAAGCTATTCACCCCGGCTACGGCTTTTTGAGCGAAAACGCCGATTTTGCCGCTGCCTGTGCCGAACACGGGCTTGTGTTTATTGGCCCCAGCCCGGAAGCGATGCGGCGGCTGGGGAGTAAGGCTTCGGCGCGGGCAGTGGCGGAGCAGGCCGGGGTGCCAGTGGTGCCGGGGGTAGACGGGCTGGGCAAAACAACGGCCGAACTGTTGGCTGCGGCCGAGGAAATTGGTTTTCCTGTTCTCATCAAAGCCAGTGCGGGCGGTGGCGGCAAGGGGATGCGGGTGGTGGAACGGCCGGCCGACTTTGCCGATGCGGTGCGAGCGGCGCGGAGCGAGTCGCAGTCGTCGTTTGGCAGCGGCCATTTGCTGCTGGAAAAATATTTTACCGATGTCCACCACGTCGAAATTCAGGTGCTGGGGGACAGCCACGGTACGGTGCTGCATCTGTTTGAGCGGGAATGTTCGGTGCAGCGGCGACACCAGAAGATTATTGAGGAAAGCCCGGCGCCGATTGTGACCGACGATGGGCTGCGGCAGCAGATGGCGGCGGCGGCGGTGGCGCTGGCGCAGGTGGCGGGGTATGAGAATGCGGGGACGGTGGAGTTTATTGTTGATGGGCAGGGGGGTGGTTTTTACTTTTTGGAGATGAACACGCGCTTGCAGGTGGAGCATCCGGTGACGGAGATGGTGACGGGGCTGGATTTGGCGACGTGGCAGATTCGCATAGCGGCGGGGGAGCGGTTGTCGCTGGCGCAAGCCGATATCCGGCAGCGGGGACACGCGCTTGAGTGTCGGGTGTATGCCGAAGACCCGGCGAACCATTTTTTGCCGTCTACGGGGGAAATTGTGTGGTACAAACGGCCGTTTGGCCCCAACATTCGCGTAGACGACGGCATTGCCACGGGCAGCGTGGTCACGCCCTATTATGACCCGATGCTGGCAAAGGTGATCACCTGGGGAGCCAGCCGCGCCGAAGCCATTGCCAAGATGGTGCAGGCGTTGGAGAGCATGGTGGTGCTGGGGATTACCACCAATATCCCCTATTTGCTGGCGATTTTGCAGGAGCCGCAGTTCCAGGCGGGGCGGACGAATACCCATTATTTGGCGACGCATTTGGCAGGTTGGAAGGGGGAAACGGCCGTTTTTGAAACTGAATGGCTGGGGTTGGCGGCGATGGAGTTGCTGGCGGGGCGGCGCGTGAGTGGGAATGGGGGGGTGAATGAGGGAAAAACGGCCGTTTTTGACCCCTGGGGCATGGCTGGTGGTTGGCGGAATGTTGCCTAATTATCGAATGTATTCAATGGTTTCCTGAAGGCAATTCGGACAGGGACAGATCTTTTCGAGAGTGATGGCCGTGCGTCCATCATCCAGGCCGCGATTATGAGAAAGCTGTAGGCGGATAAAACCGATTTCGCGGGCGCGGGTGTGGGTTGCTTCACAAGCCATGGTCCAATCCTGGTGGGACAGGTAATCTTGCCAAAAGATGTTTTTGAGTTCGGTATAGATTTCGTCGGAGTATTGGCTGCTGGTGGCGTAGGAAACGGCCGTTTGTTCATCCCCAAGTAGCAAATAGGTGAGCATGAGCTGATACTCTGCAAAGGCAGAGTGATGGAAGTACGTGTGCGGCATTCGCATAAAGCTGGCTATTGCTTGCTCATACTCACCGCGCAGCAGATGCCAATTGCCTGTATAGGCATCCAAGTAGGAATGTGGATCGGGAACTGATGAGGCGAAGATATAACCAGCATTACTCCATAAGTAGGTGTTGGTGCTATTGCGTGTTTCGCCACCACTGACGACCCCACTGGCACCCCCATAGGTAATGATGTCGTTATACCCATCTTGATCCACGTCTTCAAACCGAAGGTCATATCCCCCAGATGTGTAGATTGATTGCCTATCTGCCAGCAAGGTGATGAATTGGTTATTCTGCCAGCCCATTGGCATATATTCATCAATTTGATTGCCATTACCAAAACAAGTGATGCGGAAGATAACATCCGGTAGAGCATCTTTGTTAAGGTCTTGGATGGCGTGAATGCGTGAGCCGGTCGCGGGTTGAACCCAAACGAGGCGATACGGTTCAGCTAAATTTTGCGGGTCAGGATGAATGACAAATACCCAGCCGGGTGGAGTAGATGAATAGGTGGGGTCGTGACGACAGTCTAGCTCAGACGTGCTGGCAAATAATAGAATTTCTTCATGCCCATCTCCGTCAAGATCAGCTTGTTCCCAACCTGCTTGAGCATGATACGATTCTGTCCAATTGGCAAGTAACGCATCCAGTTGGGTTAGCTGATCTGGTGCGGCATTCAAAAAAGCGGTGATCGTGGCCGGCCACTCGGCCATTGTTGGCGGTACAGGTGGTATGGTGTGGGCTGGCGGGGGTGTCAGAATCGGGTGCGGTGTTGTCGTTGGTGGCGGGGGTGGGGATGTTGGTGTTGGGCCTGATGTTGCCGTAGGTGGTACGGGGGAAGGTGTCGGTGTTGATTGGGATGTTTGGCCGTTGGCCTTCAGGACAGCATAAGTGCCATCAAACTTGATGTTGATGTTGCCCCATGAGTCAGTGAATTGCGGTGGTCGTATTTGAATCAAAATTTGGTTGTGGGGTAAGCTTTGGACTGGCTTGATGTGGGTATAGCGTGGCTGGAGGGTGGCCCATAAATCTTGCTGCCACAAAAATTCGCCGGTTGCCCGATCTAATTGGGCGAGATAGCCAGCCGTTGATCCCACGTACAAATATTTTTCAGTGGGTAGGACGGGGGCTGATTCTTCGCCAGGCAATTGCGTTGCCCAAATGAGTTTTCCCGTTTGGGCACTGCGGCTGCTTACTGCGGTTTCGTCACGCAGATAAAGGGCACCATCATAGAGGGCGAAGTTGGCTGTGAGGTAGGAAACGGCCGTTTGCCAGCGAATGGTGCCATCAGCTAACGAGCGGGCAAAAAGCGTTGTTTTGCCATCTGCGTTAAAAATATAGAACAAGAGATCGCCATATACCGTTGGCTGATAGTAAGCCACACTTGATGTTTTGACCTCATGCCGATTTTGGATTTCCTTGATGACTGCGCCAGAATTCAGGCCAATGACCAGCGTTAGCTGATTACAGTGGTGATAAATTTTGTTTCCAGCGACTTGGGTTTGGTTGCTGTTTGTCATGCAGCGATTGGCGGCCTTTGTGTCCAGTTGCCACTGTTTGCTTCCGTCGTGTTGGCTGAATCGTGTAAGAATACCGTCCTGGTTGAGCAAAACCCCAGAGGCGAAGGCGGTAAGGTAAGGAGGTGGAGGATAGTTGGAAACGGCCGTTTTAGAGACATCTATAGACCAAAGCATACTATCCTGCGATAACGTCTTGGCAGACAACACCATCCTGTCTGCTTGTTGATTGTCCTCAACAAGTAAATACAAAATTTCGCCATAGGCAGCCAGTGCCAGTGGTGGGCTGGAGGAAATCGTTTTTATTGTTTCATGTGTTAAATCAGCAGAAAATAGCTGTTTGTCGGGCGTTGTGCCAACTAGCCATTCCACGCTTCCATTGGTTGTATAAAGTGCGGTTTGTAGTTTGTCGCCCATAGGCGGAGCAGCAAAACCAAGCTGAACTGTTGAGTCAGTGGTTGCAGATGTGGTGGGTGATGGGAACGCTGTAGCCGTTTTTGTTGCTGTTGTTGGCCTAGCAGTTGCTATACTTGTTTGATTGGTAGATGAGGCTGGTGGTTGCAGCGTCTGAATTGAGATTTTTGAAACTGTTGCTGCTGGTACCGATAGGGTGGCGGCAGGTTGCTGACATGCACTTAGCAAAAATAGCACCAAACTAGCTAAAATCCATTGTTTTCCCCACATGATAGGCACCTTTTGCTGAAGTAGATGAATGACTGGATGTACCTCAGCTTCAATGTTTGCGTTACTCCGTTAAATTTGCGACATCTTCCCTAAAAAACCTGCGACACCCACACGTCAAACGATTGCAGCAGCCGCGTTTTGGTTTCGGCATCCACCCCCGCTACCTCATAGGCATTGCGGGCGATGCGAACAAGGTCTTTTTGCGCGTAGCCAAATTGATACAACAACAACTCATACTCTTGGCATAGATTAGTGTTAAAAAGCGGCGGGTCGTCGGTATTGACAGTGACATATAGCCCTAACTCGTCAAGCTGCCGGAATGGGTGCTGGCTAATGTCGGGGTACACCTTAAGCTTTTGATTGCTGGTCGGGTTGATTTCCAGCGGAATTTGCCGGTCGCGCAGCAGTGCCAGCAGATTGGGGTCTTCGATGGCGCGAACGCCGTGGCCGATGCGGTCGGCTTGCAGGGCGTTAACCGCTCCCCAAACGCTGCCTGCTCCCATCGTTTCCCCAGCGTGGGGGACACTGAGCAGCCCGGCTTCCTTGGCGGCGGCAAAGGCATGGGCAAATGGTTCCGGCGGTGCGCCCACTTCGTAGCCACCCAGCCCAAAACCAACCACGCCCACATCCCGCCCTTGCAGGGCAAATTGCAGCGTTTTTTCGGCTGGGGCGGGGTTGTAGCCACTGTTTGGGGTGCCATTGGCATCGCGGAAGCTGAAGTTGCGCGGGCAGTCAAAGACCCAGCGCATTTCTACGCCAAATTCGTCGCGGGCGCGTAAACGGCCGTTTTCCAGCCCTGCCAAAATCTCCTCAATCTGCATCCGTTTATCCTGAATATGCGTGTGCGTAAACGGTGTGACCGTCACCTCGCGGTAGCGAATATTTTGCACCGCCATGTCGGCTCCGCACTCATAGGCAATAAGGGCAAAGTCATCGGCCGAGCGAATCAGGTCAGAAATGGTAAGGTAGACT
>JAGQGA010000305.1 GCA_020432595.1 Anaerolineales bacterium
CTCCTCCTCCCCCACTACCACACCCGCCCCCGCCAACGTCCTGTCCGACGAATTCCCCGGCGGCCTCAAAGCCACCCCCGTTGCCCGGCGCATGGCCGAGGAAACCCACATCAATTTGGCAGACGTAGCCGGGTCAGGACCAAACGGCCGTATTCGCAAAGCCGACGTGGAAGCCTACCTGGCCCAGCCGCAGCCCCAGCCTGCCGCTGCTCCTACCCCCGCTCCGGTAGCCGCACCCGCTGCTGCTCCTGCTCCGGCATCGGCTCCCGCCCCTGTCAAGGTTAGCGACGACGACACCGTTATCGAGACCACACGGCTGCGGCAGGCCATTGCCCGGCGCATGGTAGAAAGCAAAACCACCGTGCCGCACTTCCAGGTTACGTCGGATATTGACATGGCGGCTGCGCTTGACCTGCGTAAGCAGATCAACGGCAATCTGCCCGATGAGCAAAAGGTGTCGGTCAATGATTTGGTGGTGAAAGCGGCGGCGCTGGCACTGCGCGACTTCCCCAACCTGAATGCGTCGTTTGGCGGGGACAAGCTTATTCGTCACAATCGGGTGAATGTGGGAACGGCCGTTGCCGTGGAAGGCGGTCTGCTGACCGTCGTGCAAAAAGACACCGACACCTCCACCATCTCCAAAATCGCCCGCGACAACCGTGCCATGATCGCCCGCGCCCGCAGCGGCAAAGTCCTTCCTGATGATGTCAGCGGCGGCACCTTCACCATCAGCAACCTCGGGCCCTACGAAGTCGAAAACTTCATCGCCATCGTCAACCCGCCCGAAGCCGCCATTTTGGCGATTGCCTCAACCCGCAAAGTGCCCGTTGTCGTCAACGATGAACTTGCCATCGGCATCCGCATGAAGGCCACCATCTCCGCCGACCATCGCGTTACCGACGGTGCCGAAGCCGCCCAGTTCATGAAAGCATTCAAAGACATTCTGGAAACCCCCATGCGGCTTCTGTTATAAACAAAGATTGGAGATTGTCGCTTCGCTAGTGCAATCTCCAATCTCCCCAACTCTTACTTCCCCCAATCTTTCACGCCCGATTCACACCGCTGTAAAATCCTTAAATTCTTCCTTAAGAAAAACCTGTTATACTAGGTACTATTCAGCAAAGATGTTCCCGAACAACATACGGTGAACAAATTCCCAGGAGAGGTAGTATCTATGTCCACCATCCTTGTCATTGACGACGACGAACTGGTATCACGCACCCTACAGCGCACGCTGAAGCATTACGGCTACCAGGTCATGTCTGCCCATAGTGGCACAGAAGGTCTCCAGCTTGCCCGCCGCCACCGTCCCGATCTCTTTATTCTTGATATTATGATGCCAGGGCTGAACGGCTACGAAGTTTGCCGCCAAATTCGTGGGGATCCGCTGCTGAGAGAGCTGCCAGTTCTCTTCTTGACTGCCAAAGCCAAGGATGAAGACAAAATTGAAGGGTTCCGCGCCGGAGCCGATGATTACCTGAGCAAGCCGTTTAATATGGAAGAGCTGGAGCTGCGCGTGAAAGCCATTTTGCGCCGGGTGCTGCCCAAGCCCAGTGAGCCGGAAGCCTCTACACAGGTTGTGGTGGGCAATGTCGTTCTCGATTGCCGCACGTTTAAGGTGAAAACGCCGGCCGATACGGTGCTGCTGACCAATGTGCAGTTTGACCTACTCTACCACCTGATGAGCAATGCCGACCAGGTGTTTAACAGCCAACAACTGCTGCAAGATGTGTGGGATTACCCCCGCGACACGGGCAGCCCGGAACTGGTTCGCGCCCACATCAAAAATTTACGGGAAAAGATTGAGCCTGTGCCAAGTCGGCCGATTTACATTCGCACCATTCAGGGTCACGGCTACACCTTTTCCTCCGCTTCAACCTACGAATAACCGTTTGACGACAGCACAGGTTTCAGGATAATAGTGAACAAAGCGGCGCACCTGTTTACTGGCCGCATCAAACCTGTTACTAAGACATAAAAAACAGGGGTGCAGGGTTTACCTGTACCCCTGTTTTTGTTGGAACGGCATCATGGATACCCTTCATACACCTGCACAGCACAAATCGGCACAAATTCTAATTGTTGATGATGAAACCGAAATCGCTGATTTTTTGGCTGATTTTTTGATCAAAAAAGAAGGCTACAAGGTCTCAATCGCCAATGGCGGCCGAGAAGCCATTGAGTTTTTGGAAGCAACGCTAACCAATGAGCTAGAGATTGACCTGGTGCTGCTGGATATGCGGATGCCGTATGTGGATGGGAAGGATGTGCTGAACTGGATTCGCCACCACCCGGAACTGCAATATACGCGGGTGGTGATGCTGACCGCAGCAGCAGGCAATGAGGAAAAGGTGGAGGCTCTGGAATCAGGGGCGGATGATTTTATTACGAAGCCGTATTATCCGCAGGAGCTATTGGCGCGGGTGAAAACTATCTTGCGGACGCAGCAGCTTGAAAAGCAGCTTCAGCGGCAAAGCCAGCAGTTGGCAGCACTGAACCGGCTGGGGCAAAGTGTGGCGGCGACGCTGGAAACAAGTGAGGTGTTAGCAACGGCCGTTGAGGGGATGAGCCACGTTTTGGGTGTGGAACTGGCGGCGGTGCTGATGCTGGAAGGGGGGCAACTGCGCTACAAGCATTTGCGCCATAACAACAAGGAGCTACCGCTGCACCATTTGCCGATCATTCCCACCACTGAGGGGTTGCTGGGGGAAGTGTATCATGGACAAACGGCCGTTTTTCTCAACACTCCCCATGGCGACCCCCGCTTCAACCCGGCCACCGACTCCCCACCCGGCCACACCATCCACAACATCATCCTCACCCCCCTCGTCGTGCGCGGCCGGCCGGTCGGCATCCTCACCGCTTTCAACAAAAAAGACAGCCAATTCTCTGACGTAGACCTCGACCTATTCGCCTCCCTCGCCAGCTCCATCAGTGAAGCCATCGAAAACGCCTGGCTCTTCCAGCGCATCCGCGTTCGCCAGCAGGAGTTGCTAGAAAGCCGCAACACCCTTCAGGCTCTCATTGACGGCATCCCCGACCCCATCTACACCATCAACGACCATTGGCAGCTTGTCGCCGTCAACAAAAGTAAGGCCGATGCCCTTCACAGCGACGGCGACACCCTCTCCGGCCAAACCTGCTACCGCGCCTTCTTCAGCCGCAATACCCCTTGTGACCATTGCCAGGTTGCCCAAACACTCAACAAAAAAGAGTCCCGCAAATGGCTCGTGAGCTGGTTTGGCGACGACCATTTGCCGCAGGAATGGCAGGTCAACGCCTACCCCATTCCCAGCACCCAGGCCAGCTCCGCCCGCGCCGTCATCGTCTGGCAAGACCGCACCGACGAGCGGCGGCTGGAAAACTCACTGCTGCAAGCGGGAAAACTGGCGGCAATTGGGCAACTGGCGGCCGGCGTTGCCCATGAAATCAACAACCCCCTCACCGCTATTAACGCCAACGCCCAAATGCTAAAAATGCTGATGCCCAAAAGCGATGAAAATTACGAAGCCGTTGAACTGATTGCCCTAGCCGGCGACCGCGCTACCAAGGTAGTGCGTGGGCTGCTCGACTTTGCTCGCCAGGCGCAATACACCTTCGATGCGGACGACATCAACGAGTCCATCCAGCAGGCTCTTGATTTAGTGCAATATCAGCTTAACTCTTCCTCGGTTCAGGTTATTCAAAATATGTCGCAGCAGTTGCCGCTTGTGGTCGCTAGTTGGGAACATCTTAAAAGCGTTTGGCTCAATTTGATCGTCAACGCCCGCGATGCCGTGCAAAACCTGCCCGACAATCGGCAAATTGAAATCATTACCCGTATGGACAAGGATAAGGGACATGTGCAGGTGTTAATTCGGGATAATGGCAAAGGAATGTCGAATGCTGAGCTAGAGCATATTTTTGAGCCATTCTATACGACCAAAGACCCTGGCAAAGGCACTGGGTTGGGGCTGGCTACCTGCCATCGCATTATTGAGCAGCACAACGGCGAAATTAATGTGGTGAGTGCCCCCAATAAAGGAACGACTTTCATTATTCGTTTACCAGTGGAAAGATAATCTTAAATGTAAGATAATAGTCAGCATGAATAGAATGATGATACCGGCAGAAGTTAGTATTGGGGACGTTCTGCGGCTTTCGCTCCCATCAAATACTCAGTTGGGGGGGAAAACCGACCAAGCGCGGCGCAGTGTGGACTGGGTCGTGATCATGACGCAGTGGAATAATTTGCCTGAACAGGTGCAGAAGGGGGATCTGGTAATTATTCCGGCGCATTTACAAACGGCCGTTGATGAAAGCCAATTCAAACAACACCTCCACCAATTTGCCGAACAACACGTCACTGGCCTGATTCTATTCGCACCCATTCCCCCGGAAATAAACTCAAACGCCCACGATCTCGACCTTCCCCTATTGCTTGTGTCGCAAGAGACCACTCCCCGCATTGTCCATCAAGACATTGTGAGACTGCTGCACGATAGGCAAGCCGCTACCGCCCAGCGCACCATGCAACTTTATCGCCAACTGGCCGAAATGTCACGCGAAGGGCAGGGGCTTCGCGCCATGACCGACGTGATGGCAAAACAAACAGGCAAAATTGTCGTTGTCCAAGACAAACGGCTGGACATCCAAGCGATAAGCGGGCTTGCCAACCATAATATTGACAGCAAACTCTTTCAGAAATCTATCACCAACCGGGAAGAACTGCCGCTAATCTTGCGCAACCGCAAGGCCGCAGCCAAAGCCCGACAAAGCTATTGGCAGCAAATCCTGCCCATTGACAACTATGCCCGGCTGGTTAGCCCCATCATTTCTGGCGACCGGGCACGAGGCTATCTCTCCGTCGTGGGGCCGGCCGACGAGCTAGACCAACTAGACAGCCTGATTGCCGAATACGGGGCGGCCGCCTGCGCTCTGGAAATGGCGAAAGCCAAAGCCGTCAGCGAAGCCAAAAAAGAGCTGCGCGGCAGCTTTCTCGAAGGGTTGCTTACCGGCTCCATGTCGGCACAGGAAATTGAGCGGCTGGAAGGGCGGCTTGACCACGACACCAAACAGCCCCATATGATCATTGCCCTAAACTGGGCCAATGCCGATGCCCCCTCACTGCGCCGCCTGGAAACCACCATCAACTGGCTGTTAACCAACCATACCCGCGCTGCGTTAGTCTACATTTATGGCGGTCGTCACGTCTGCATTTTCCAAGCCCTTAAAGGCAGCGACGACACTGAAAGCGTCCACACCCTCATCCGCCGCATTCGGGAACAAATTGAGGCTGAATATCCCAAAGCCAAAATTACAGGTGGCATGAGTGGCCCTGCCCTCTCCCTCACCGATTGGCCCCGCGTTTACAGCGAAGCCTTGCAGGCAATGCAGTTGGGGCAGCGGCTCAAGCTCATTAACCAGGTTGTGGAATACAGCAGCTTGGGCATCTATAACCTTTTGCGTGATTTGGAAGATAATGAGTCGGTGAAAAAATTTAATCAGCAGGTCATTGGCCCGCTGGTAGCTTACGATGAGCAGCACAAAGGAAGCTTGATTGAAACTATTGATGCCTATTTTGCCCACCACGGGAATGTCAGCAAAACGGCTGAGGCCTTATATGTCCATCGCAACACCCTGCTTTACCGGTTGGATCGCATTCAGGAGTTAACAGGGCATGATTTAGACCGGGCAGAAATGCGGTTAGCACTCCACCTGGCGCTCAAATTCTGGCAGTTACGCGCCAAAGGGTAAGCGTGTTGTACAGTTCACACAAAAGATGGGAACATTATTCTGACAAGTTGACTGTAGATTTACCCCCTATAATTTCCTATACTATTGAAGGCTTGCGCTGAAGTGCGCGGTTCAGTGGGAAATAGTGGGAATCAAAAAGGGTGGCGTTTAAGCCGCCCTTTTTGGCTTTTACCAGACTGTCGCAAATTTTGGTTAGACATATTGCCTAAAAAAGCCCGTTTCTTCTTGTTAACTATGTACATGGTCGAAACAGTGAAGACTCTTTATACTACTTGACGCGAATCAAGCGTAAGGTTACTATTGTTGTCTGTAATGAACGAGTTTTTTGTATCTATTCTCCTTCTCAACCTTCTTGTCCTCGTCCTTATTATTAACTATAAGGATGTAATGAATGTTGGGTAAACGAACTGGATGCTGATTGAATAAAATGCACACAAACCGCCCAACAGGGCGGTTTTTTTGTTTGGGCGGATATAAGGGAATGAATAAGTTTTTCTTTCAGGGGATGAATAGGATAGCAATGAGTGAGCGAAACGGCCGTTTTGCCACCCCTTGCGCCATTACCCCTTTCCACCCCAACCAAACCACCCCCATCCCCTGTGTATTGAGGGCAGAAAACAAATGATTTGTTTTCTGCCCTTTTTATTTGCCGAACTCTTTCCAAGAGTTAATTTCTATGCCAAGGAGCAAGAAAGATTATGAGTGAGATTAAAACGGGTGCAGAAATTATGTGGGAATGCCTCGTTCGTGAAGGAGTCAAAGTTGTTTTTGGCTACCCCGGCGGAGCCATCATGCCTGCCTACGATGCGATGCTTGATTTCGATATTCACCACGTGTTGGTGCGCCATGAACAGGGAGCCACCCACATGGCCGACGGCTATGCCCGCGCCACAGGCAAAGTGGGCGTTGCTATCGCTACTTCCGGCCC
>JAGQGA010000306.1 GCA_020432595.1 Anaerolineales bacterium
TGTCAGTGCCGATCCGCTCGACCCCGATAGCGATGACGACGCACTGACCGATAAGCAAGAGCGCATCTACGCCTATAACCCCAATGTGGCTTCAACGCTCAACGTGCTGTCGCTGGACGCAACGATTGAATCGGCCAACAGCCATTTGCCCTATGTGTCGCCCGGCAGCGTGGTTAACTACACGGCCGTTGTGACCAATGAACTGACCTTACCCTATGCGCGTGGCTTAGTAGAAACGGAACTGCCGCTCGACAATGTATTACGTTACCAGGCTACTGAAGCGATTGCCCCACAAACGGCCGTTACCATCAACGGCTCCGTCGGCCTAACAGAAGCCGGTCTCAACAGCACCGGCCCGATCAACATGGCAATCCGCGCCGGAGCCAAGATAGACGACCCCACCGACCGCGTTGTGTGGCTCCATCTCAACGACAATCCGGGCAGCACCACCTTCGCCGATGTCTCCTTCCGGCAAAACAACGGCAGTTGTAGCGGGGCAAGTTGCCCCATCGCCGACAATCTACAGCTCACCTTTGACGGTCACGACGTGGTTGTCGTGCCAGACAACAGCGATTTGGATCTATCACAGTTCACGCTATCGCTGGCAATCAAACCGACAACAGCCAGCCAATTTGGCACGCTGATCAGCAAAGGGGCTGACTTCTACGTCAATCAAAACTACTTCCTCGCCTACAACAACGGCCGAATTACCTTTGTTGCCTCCAATAGCTGTGGCGCGTCAAACGGCATTGTGGAAAGCGCGTCTGGATCTATACCGCTGAACGCTTGGAGCCACGTCACCGCTACCTACGACGGGTCAAGCTTGGCACTGTACATCAACGGCAAGCTGGTTGGCTCGCAGGTGTATAGCGGTGCGCTCTGCAACAACAATGAGCCGGTGCTAATTGGTTCGCTCAAGGCCGATGGATCCGGCACGCAAGGCTTTGTCGGCCAAATGGACGAGGTTGAGATTTACCCAACGGTGCTGGATGCGGGGACGATCCTTGACCGCTACGCCGCGCCACTGCTGCAAGTGAACATGCGCGATGGCAGTACGTGGGGCAGTGACGACGTGAGTTGCAGCAGTGCAGCGTGTCCCTCCGTCGGCAACGGCGGCGCGACCTTCAATCAGGTCAATAATCTGACAGCCGTCGCCCCCGATTTATCGGGCGATGCGTTTGCCTTTGCGACGTGGATTCGGCCGCAAACGCGAACCTATCCCTTTAGCAACGCTTCGGCGACGGCGCATGGCAAATGGACAGATGCGGATTATCAGGGTGTTTTTGGCTATCAACCGATACCGGGCGGTAAGACGATCTTCCCCAGTTTGTTTGTGGGGAGCAACGGCCGTTTACGCATGATCTGGGGCGACGGCACAACCACCTGTGAAGTCGCCAGTGCCAACAGTGGCGTGGTGGCCGTCAACAACAGTTGGCAGCACCTCGCCGTCAGCTACGATGGCTCCGTCCTCACTTTCTATGTCAACGGTGCGCCGATTGCGGGCGGCACGACGGGCAGTTGCGCCGCCGTGATCCCACCCAATGTGAGCAATTTCTATATCGGCCGGCCGAATGATTTTGGCTATCTCTACTTTAACCAGATGTCGTTTACAAACTTGAAAGATGCCGCTGGTATCGGCCAGAAAGCGGAGATGCGCCTCAATTTCAATAGCGACGCCTCATCTGGCAACCTTGCCTGGAGCAATTTGAGTAATGGAACGAGTTCGTGGGCGTTGGGAAAAACGGCCGTTGTCAACGACACCAACAACGCCTGGTTCCGCGTCTGGGACAATCGGGATGGGGGTTGTTTTATCACCTGCCCCGAAGATGAAAGCAGTGACACCAACTACGATCAGGATACGGGCAAAAAAGATACCAGCATCACCCAAATCACCGGTATCCGCAACACTACCTACCTCGGCGAGCAAAGTAGTGCGGTGTCCATGCCCGCCTGTGGCTCTCTCTGCTTGCCCAACATCATCGGCTCCATGACTTGGTCAAATTACAACGATTTCTTTAAGGGTACGCTCGACGATTTCCGCGTCTATGGCTACGCCCTCACTTCGTCGGCCGTCGAAGACATCTATCGTTCTACCAGCACCGCCCTCGACTTAACCTTCGACGAAGCACCCGGCTCTTCCCTCTTTGCCGACCAGTCGGGCAACGCCGTCACCGTCTCCTGTAGCGGCGACAGTTGCCCCACCAGCGGTGTTCCTGGCCGCTTCAATCAGGCACTGGACTTTGATGGCGTGGACGATTACCTAACGATTAGCGCATCTTCCACCGCGATGGGTACATCCTCCGGCAGTTTTACGGCGATGATGTGGGTGAAGCCCGAAAGTTTAGTCGGAACTGGCGATGGCGACAATCCTCTGCTTGAAGTCGGCAGTTACTATTTAGGGTTGCTTAATGGCGGCCGTCCCGGCGTGTCTGCCTATCGTTGGACCGACAATTACAACCTTTATAACAATGTCGGTCGTTGGTATCACATCGCCTATGTGTTTGAGAATGGCATCTACACCTTCTATGTCAACGGACAAAACAAAGGAACAACCAGTTATGGTCTGCCGGGGGCGAGAAACAGCTTGCGGATTGGCTCTAATGGTTCGCGCTACTTTAATGGCGTGATGGACGAGTTGACGGTTGTCAAACGCGCCCTGACCGCCAGTGAAGTACAGGCGTATTTTAACCGCGTTCCGGCGATCAACTTGCATCTGGATGAAGGATTAAAAACCAACAACGGGGTCGTTGCCAATCAGGGCATTCGCTCTTTCGTGGACGATTCCGAAAGCCGCTATGTTGCGACCTGTACCACTATCGAAAATTGCCCCGACGCAGGCGACAAAGGCCAAATGCGCGAAGCGGTCACGTTTGATGGCAACGATACGTTGACGCTGGCACAAACAACCAACCTCGAGCTAACCAACTTTAGCGTGGGGATGTGGGTGAAGCCAACGCAAACAACCCCCACGCGGCAACGGCTGGCGACCAAGAGCAATGGCAATTTCCTCGACAGTAATTTTGAGTTGCGGTTGGCGGAAAACAGCCTAAACGTCGTTTTTGAGCGGCAATATAACTGCCTCAGTAGCGACAATCGGCATTCGGTCACGGCCAACATTCCGCTCCTTGAAAATCAGTGGAACCATGTGCTGGCAACCCACGACGCGGCCAATCAACAGATGCAGATTTACATCAATGGGGCGTTGGCTGGCACGACCAACACCGGTGTCAGCACCGTTTGTACCGCCGCCAACCCGATCCGGCTCGGCGCAGGGTATCACGGCGGTATGGATGAGGTCATCATTGCCCCGTCGGTGCTGAGTGCCAGTGCGGTGGCGGATCTCTATAACTATCAGGCTGCATGGTATGATGTGATTAGTCAACATTCGCTCTACATTGATGCTGATTTGCCGACGGTGGATTTGAGCAAAACGGCCGTTATTCTCAACACCGCCCAAACCGTCCTCTACATTGGTGCCGACGATGCCACCAGCCCCGTCACCAAGGTTGAATACCGTATCAACGGCGGCAGTTGGCAGGAGGCAACATCGGCCAACAATCAGGCGGCTAACAGCGGTGCCTGGCTTTTCTACTTCCAGCAAAATAGCGGCACCTACACCCTGGATGCCCGCGCCACCGATGCGGGCGGCAACGTCTCGGCCATTGCTTCAACAACCATCGTGGTTGATGGGCAAGCCCCGACGATAACAATCAGCAACAGTTCGGCGGTTGTGCAGGCAATTGATAGCGTGGCTTTGAGCGGAACGGCCGTTGACAGCCAAAGCGGCGTAGCGAATAACGTCGTCGTCCGCACCCTCGACTGGCAAAATGAACCAGTCGGCGGCAATCTGTTCGCGCCGCTTGATGCGACAGGCAATTGGCAAATCAGCCAACCGTTTGAAACAGCCCCATACGGCAGCTACGCCGTTGTGGCGACGGCCGATGATGCCGTTGGCAACAGCACCACCGTCACCCAAATAATCAACTTGGATGGTCTGCCACCTTACGCGGACATAACGCGAAGTGACAACTATTTCGTGACGACCGACGGCGAATTTGTGACCGGTGTAGCCGGTGAACCGCCCTACCCAGCAGACGGCCGGACGCTGCACCTGCACTTTGAAGATGGCCCAGGGCTGTGGGTGGATGGCTCAAAAACAAAGTTTGAGATGCAGTGTGTGACCACAGCCTGCCCCACCAGTGGCGTTGCCGGGCAGCGCGGCACGGCCATCACCTTTGATGGCGTGGATGATGTGCTGCACTTTGGCGGCAATGAGGCGATTACCACCACCGTGACGGCTGGGCAACTGGGTTTGCTCGACGGCAGCTTCACCGTCATGGCCTGGGTCAAGGCAGACGATTGGACGGGCAGCTTCCCGATTCTGGGCAGTTCACCCACCACACCCGGTGAGGGGCTGTTGATTGGTTTGGAAAACGGCCGTTCTATCCTTGGCTACGGCGGCGACGACACCACCATGACCGATGCCATTCCCACCGGCGAATGGGTTCACCTGGCATGGCGTTTCGATGCCGAGGCCGGTGAGCGCAGCTTCTTTGTCAACGGCGTCGCCGTTGGCGACTCATCAACGGGACACAGTGCGCTTGCAGCCGAAGATGAGATTGAGCTAGGCCGCGCCCGTGGCAGCCGCTACTATGGCGGCTCGCTGGACGAACTGGTCGTTTATGGCTCTTCGCTCGATGCCGAGACAATTTACGACATTGCCCATCCGGTCAACAGCACTGTCAGCGCGTTGAGCCTGCGTATCCGCAGCTATGAAGAGCGGGATGCCGGGCAATTTGCCGGAACATGGCATACTGTAACGCTAGACACCGCCAACGCGCCATTTACCACTTGGCAATATGTTTTACCAACCCTGCCACAAGGTTCCTATAAGATCGATCTGTTGGTGACGGATAGCAGCGGCAACAGCAGCTTTGTCGAAGGTGCTTGGGATCTGGCTGTCATCGAACCCGATGTGGCCGTCTCGAAGCAGACAGATGCCACGCTGGTCGAGTTGGGTGATCCCGTTACGTTCACCATCCATTACACCAATAACACGCTCGCCCCCGTATCTGGGGTCCTTCTGCACGAAGTGGTGCCGATTGATTCCAGCTTTAACGCCGGATTGAGCGATGTGGGCTGGAACTGTACGCCCGATGGTTCGGCGGGAAATGAATGTACATTGACCGTTGGGGCAATGGCTGCCGGAGAGAGTGGCTCGGCCACCTTTGCCGTCACCGCCGCCAATACGTGGTCAGCGGGAACAACGACCATCTCCAATACTGTCACCATTGACGTGGATGGTGAGGACAACAATCCGGCCGACAATGTTGGGTCTGCGGAGGCACCGATTAACGGCGGCGTTGATTTGGCGGTCTCCATTGTCAGTGATGGCAACTCGCTTTATTACGACGATTTGCAACCGATGCCCGTTTATACGATTACCTACAGCAATTTGAGCAGTGATCAAACGGCCGTTGCGGAACTGGTTGAGCCGCTGCCACCCGGCGTCCAGTCCAATTTCACCAACTACCTGACGGGCTGGCGCTGTGACAGCATCTACACGGGCGGCATCTGTACCTATCAACTTGGCGAGGTGGCACCCGGAGCGAGTGGTATCATCACGTTTACCTTCTCACCCAGCTTTATGCCGCCGCCTGCTAACGTAGTGACCAACACCGTGTCCATCCGTGACACCAGTGGCGTTACCGACTTTAATCCGGCGAATGATTCCGCGTCAGTGACAACCCCGTTTGTTTTGGACTTTGATATTGTGCCATCACAGGAAGCGGTCATTGTGAATGAGGGAGAAACGGCCGTTCTTGCCGGCACCGTTGTTGATTCATCAGGTGCCTGGTCAATGCTCTTCCCCGGCCCCTCGGTTGGCGCGATAGCTCAGGATGAAATCAATCTGACGTGGACATGGACGTACACCACGACAGACGGGCCGGATGAATCGCAAATGGTTGATCTTGTGGGCATCTTTAACGAGGGTGGTGTGGTGATCACCCACACCTTTCCGTTGACGGTGGTCAATGTTTTGCCCATCGTTCCCATAACAGGAACCAATCAAGTGGCGGTTGGCGCGACGTACAATCTGGCGCTGGGCAGCGTGTTTGACCCAGGGCCGGATACGGTGACGGCGTGCAGCCTTGATTGGGGCGACGAGACGACTTCAGACTGCCTGGCGTTCCTGGGTGGCGGTTCGTTGGGGCATGTGTATGGAAACGGCCGTTTACAACCCACCATCACCGTCAACCTGACAGACGAAGACGGCACGCACGTTGCCGCCAGCAAGCAGATCACCATCACGGGCATCACCCCCAGCCTCAGCGTAGATCAAGCCACCGTCGGCGGCGATGAAAGCCAAATTGTGACCAATACCGGCAGCTACACACCGCCGGATGCCACCTTTAGCTGGTCGGCTTCCGAAGGCACGGTTGTTGATGAGGGAAACGGGGTCTGGTCATGGAGCTTGCCTGCTGGCAGTGCCGAAGGCAGCCGCACGGTTACGATCAACGCGAACACTTCAAACACTACGTTTACCGTTAACGTGCTGGGTGATGGCGCAGCCAGCAATCTGGAAGATGGCGCACCGAACGGCGGCGATGGCAACAGCGACGGCATACCAGACAAAGCACAGATGAAC
>JAGQGA010000307.1:0-5277 GCA_020432595.1 Anaerolineales bacterium
GCAGGTTATTGGCTATTTGGGGCGTGTGTTGCAAGAGCCGTATGAGATTGACTACAACGATCTAATGCGTGTGCTGCGCGATGTACGCGCCGGCCGACTAGCCGAAGCCCGCGAATTTGTGGAGGAACTGGGTAAGGATTCGGCTCTGGTCGAAGATGCCATGCGACAATGGGGTCTCTACAATCGCTATGTAACGGTACAAGAGGACGAACGCAAGCTGGCGCAGTTCCTGGCCGAAATGGTTTTTGAACAGCATTACAACGCCCGTGCTGCTCTCATTCGCACCGTGTTGAGTGATGACCTGGAAGGGGCAAAGGCTGTAATTGCTAAGGTTCCAGGGATTCCCGACGACATTATAGACCACATTTTAGCACTGAAGGCGCAAACCGAGCGGGAGCGCAAAGAGGTGTGGCAGTTAGGCGGGCTGCACGTGGTTGGCTCCGAACGGCATGAATCGCGCCGCATTGACAACCAGCTTCGCGGTCGGGCGGCGCGGCAAGGCGATCCTGGCTCTTCCCGCTTCTTCCTCTCGCTGGACGATGATTTGATGCGCCGGTTTGGTGGTGAGCGGCTAAAGAACTTTATGTCACGCACCAATCTGCCTGATGATCTGCCAATTGAAAACCGGATGCTAGATCGCATCATCGAAAGTTCGCAGGAGCGGATTGAAGGCTACAACTTCGATATCCGCAAAAATGTGGTTGAGTATGATGATGTGATGAGCAAACAGCGGCAGGCGATGTATGGGCAGCGGCGCGAGGTGCTGCTCGGTGATGGTTCCAGCCTGGATGACCAGATTGAGGATGCTTTTGCCACAACGATTGCCGAACTGGTTGATAACTACGTAGATAACTACCCTGGGTATGTACGCAGCGAAATTGAGCGGGTAATTCGGGATTTTAGCACCGATGCCACCGATGAAATTAATGTGCGTGGTGTGGTGCGGCAAATGCGTGGGCTGCTGCCAAAGGCCACGACCTTAGATATAGATGAGTTGTCCAAACTTTCGGCGGCACGGCTGACAGATAGACTGATGCTGTTGGCGCATGAGAATGAGGAAGAAGGGACAAACCTGTACCAACTGCTGCGGGCAATGGAACGGTTTTTGCCGCTGCTGCCACCGGTGCCCAACTTGGGCAGTTTGGCCGGCCGTCCTTCTGGTCGTTTGCAGGCGCGTGATCTCATTCGGCGTGATTATTTGGAGCAAGTGGAGTCGCTGTTTAATGAGTTCCTGGCCGAGCAAGCGGACCGTGCCGACCGGGATACGATTTGGGAAAAAGCGTCCACGGAGCTGGAGCAAGCGTTTGCCCAGTTTAGCGTAGATGGGCTTTCTTCCAAAAACGCCACCGCTCGACAGCTTCGCTTTCTGGAGCGGGCCGGTGGGGCACTGCGAGATTTGCTGCTGGATAGTTTGTCGGCACTGGAAGGGGAGCAGATGGTTGCGGCGTTGAAGAGCTATGTGAAGACGCAGCAAGACAAGTGGCGGATTCGTATTGGGGTGGAACAATATCTGAACTTCCAGCGGGTGCTGCTGCTGTCGGCCATTGACCGGGAGTGGCGAGATTACCTGACGGCAATGGACGATTTGCGGCGGGAGATTGGGCTAGCGGCCATTGGGCAGCGTGACCCGAAGGTGGAATATAAGCGGCGCTCATTTGAGATGTTTGCTGATATGCGCCGCAATATTGATCGTGATATTGCCGAACGTTTTTTCCGTGACATTGCCGGGCACCAGCAGTTTATTCAGCAGCAGGAAGCCGAAGCCGCTTACCAAATTCAGGCGCGGGATGCTGGCTATGAGGTGGTGCAGCGGGAGAAGGGCAAGGGTGTGGAACTGCGCCGCGATTCCCCCAAGGTGGGGCGTAATGATTTGTGTCCGTGCGGCAGCGGCAAGAAATATAAGAATTGCCACATGCGCCAGGATTTAGCGGCGGCTGGTGCCAGCCCGGCGGTGATGACTGGCGGCACGGGTGGTGGGCGCAAGAAAGGCAAGAAAAAGCGGTAAAAAACGGCCGTTTTCCCCCATTTGTACTATGTATTTACCATAACAGGTGTTGCATAGTTGGTTGATTATTGCCACGTTATCTGGATAATGTACGTAGAGGCGTTGTGCAACGCCTCTATTTCTATTTTTTGATAATGTAGGCAGCGCGGTTTTTCAACGTTCGCATCATTGCGCTAGCCATTTTGTGGAGCGGGATGTCAGATCGACACATTGGTATAAATGATCTCGCTATATTGTTACGAACCGTAGCAACGGCCGTTTCTTTGGAAGCTGTAGCCGAAGCAGCAGCGCGGTTTTTGCATGGTTTCTTGCCATCGGCACAGGTAACAGTCACACCAACGGCCGTTTTTGCCGCCAACATTGTGGGCGAAACGGCCGTTTCTCTGCCCATTGGCCGCAGTGGTTTCTGGCTCAACATCCAGCACAGCGAGCCGTTTACCGCCGAGGATGCGGAATTGCTGCAAACGGCCGTTTCTCTGCTAACCACCGCCCCTTTACCCGGCCAAACCCTGTTAACGACGGCGCAGCTCTCTCTGTTGCAGCGGCTTAACCAAATCATTATCCATAATCGCCCGCTGCATGACCAGGAAGCAGGTTTGCAGCAGGCATTCCGCCAGGCGTTTCCCCATGCCTCGGCGCGTCTATTCTGGCAGCAAACCGAACCGGAGCGGCTGGATTTGCAGCTTGTGTTTGGGCAGCCGGTTTCTGCGGCTTTGCCACCGCTGGATGGCAAGAAAACGGCCGTTTATCAGCAGCCCGATGGGACACAACTGGTGGTGCCGCTCCAGCTTAACCCCAAAAATCGGCTGCTGCTGCTGTTGGAATATGGACAACAAACGGCCGTTTCTCCCAGCGATCTGGCAGCGGCGGAACTGTTGGCGGGGCAGTTGGGGGTGGTGGTCAATAACGGCCGTTTATTTGAAATCGCCTGGGATCGCGCCAACCAGCTTGAAACCATCTTCCGCGTTACCGAATATGCCCGCTTGCTCAAACCGCTGGCACCAACCCTGCAAACCATCCACGAGCAAATCCAGCATGTTTTTAAAACTAAAGACAGCTACATTGCCCTGTACGATGCTGAAAAACAGCTTGTTTCCTTCCCGTCCGTAGTGGATCAGGGTGTGGAAATGGCTGTCAACCCGATTTCGATTTATGATGCCCGCAGCTTGGCCGTCTGGGTTGTCACCAACAACCTGGCGTATACGACGGGTGATTGGCTGGAGGATGCCAAACCGGTGCCTGGGTTGCGCGTGGGTAATTTGTCGCGCTCCATTATCGCGGTGCCCATCCGCCTCAACGATGAGGTACTGGGGGTGATTTCGGTGCAAAGCGAGCGGCGACAGGCGTTTGCCGAGGCGGATTTGCCGACATTAACGGCCGTTGCCGACCACGTTGCCACCATCATCAAAAACGCCACCCTTTACGCCCAGGCTAAAGAGCTGGTTGAAGCCAGTGCCCGCGACCATTTGGCTGCCATTGCCCTGCGCCAGGCCATCACAGCCATTGGCGACTCGCTTGACCATGCGGTGGTGGTAAGAAACTTTTTGCAGACGCTCGGCGGCATCATTACCTATGACACCGCCTATCTTTTTTTGTGGCAAGATCAGCGGCTGGTACTGGCCGATGCCCGTGATAACCACCAGCGTGCCCTGGTGGTCGCCACTGATGAGTTGGAATCTATTTGGAACCACAGCACGCTGACAACGGCCGTTTTGCACAAAAAAGAGCCGTTGAGTATTGCTGATGTGGTTAAGGATTCGCGCTGGGTGTCGTTGGCTGGGCAAACGGCCGTTCGTTCCTGGATGGGCGTGCCGCTGGGAGCCGATAACCCGCTGGGGCTGCTGGTGGTCAACAGCTTTCAACCCAACGCCTTTAGCCAGCGTGAAGAGCGGCTCGTTTCTACTCTCGCTGCCCACGCCGCCGTCGCCATCCAAAACGCCCTGCTGCATCACCAAACCCAGCAGCAGCTTTCCGAACTCAGCATTCTTTACCAGGCCAGCGCCACCATGAGCGCCAACCTCGATCAAGGATTTGTGCTCCACGCCGTTGCCCGCGAGATGGTGCAGGCGCTGCAAGTGGATAGCTGCCTCATTTTGGTGCAAGATGAAGCCAGCAGCCAGTTCCAGCTTGTGGCTCAGGAACATTACGCCGCCAAGGTGTCCGGCCGGCAAACGGTTCGTAACCTGCCCAGTGCCGCCAGCTTTGAAGTCCTGGCGCAGCACCCTGCCCTGCAGCAGGCACTGTCAAATGGTTCGCTGAGCCTGCGGCAAGATACCGTCCGCACCGCCACCGAGCGCGAATTGCTGGAGCAATCGGGGTTCCGTTCGGTCTTGTTTGTTCCTCTACAGGTGCGTGACAAGGTGCTGGGGCTGCTGCTGTTGGGGCAGCTAACCGAACTGCGCTCTTTTCCGACATCGGTGCTGCGGCTGGCGCGGAACCTTGCCAGCCAGGCGGCGGTTGCCATTGAACATGCCCGGCTCTATGAACGAGCGCAGCAGCGGGTGGCCGAACTATCGGCCTTCCACGAGATCGTCCTCCATCTCAATATGCCGCTCGATTTGCGCGTGGTGCTGGACACCATTACCGATTCAGCACTCAGGTTGACGCAGGCAAACAACGTTCACATTTATCTTTATGACAACCATTCCGAAACCTTTACCTTTGGGTCGGCGTTGTGGCGTGACGGCCGGCGGCACAGTGCCACCAAACATCCCCGTTCTAACGGCATCACCGCTACTGTTGTGCGCCGTGGTGAGCCAGTGGTCATCAATAGTGCCGCCACTGATCCGTTGTATCAGTCGGCTATTGCCCAAACTTGGGGAATCGCCGCTATTGCCGGTTTCCCGCTGAAATATGATGACGAGGTGATTGGCGCCTTCACCACGACCTATCTCAGCACTCATACCTTTACCGATGATGAACTGCTGCTGCTTAACTTGCTGGCCGATCAGGCGGCCGTGGCCGTCAAAAATGCGCGGCTCTATGCCCAAACGGAGCGGCGGCTGTTGAGCATGTCGGCGCTGGTAGACATGGCGAAGCAGATTACGGGCAAGCTCAAGCTACGTTCGGTGCTAAACACAACCGTGGAAATGCTGCGCGACCTGCTCAAGGCGCGGGCCTGTACCATCACCATGCTTTCGGATGACAAGACGGAGTTGGTGATTGCCACAGCGGCCGGTATCAGCCCCGAATATGTGGGTCAGGTGCGGATGAAGGTGGGTGAGGGGGTTTCGGGGCAGGTGGTGCGTACCGGTGAACCCGTTTACATACCA
>JAGQGA010000307.1:5376-6630 GCA_020432595.1 Anaerolineales bacterium
GTGGGTCAGGTGCGGATGAAGGTGGGTGAGGGGGTTTCGGGGCAGGTGGTGCGTACCGGTGAACCCGTTTACATACCCGATGCCCACAGCGAGCCGGACTTTCTCTTTTTTGATGAGGTGGTTCGCAGCCTGATTGTGGTACCGCTCAAAATGCGCGATGAGGTTATTGGCACGCTGGCAATTGACAGTGACCAACCCAGAGTGTTTGATGCCGCCGACGTGCAGTTGGTGACGGTGGCGGCGGCGCAAGTGAGCGTTGCCATTGCCAACGCCCGCCTTTTTGAGGAGTTGGAGCGCCATGCAGATGAGTTGTCGGTGGCGTATGATGAGCTAAAAGAGAATGACCGCTTGAAAGACGAACTGGTGCAAAATGTATCGCACGAACTGCGTACACCGCTTACCTTTGTCAAGGGGTATGTTGACCTGCTCATTGAAGGGGAAATGGGGGATATTAATGCTTATCAGCGAGAGTCGCTGCAGATTGTGTCGGACAAAACGGATGAAATTACGCGGATTATTGGCGACATTGTGACGTTGCAGCGAATTGATGCAGCGAATCTGGAGAAAGAAGAGCTGTCAATGGCGCAGCTTGTCCGCACCACGGTGTCGAGCCATCAGCTTATTGCTCAGGAGCGTGGGCTGGTGCTGAAGCATGAGATTGAGCCGGGAGCCAGAGGGATGATTTTGGCCGACAAAGATCGGATCAATCAGGTGTTGAACAATCTGATTGGCAATGCCATTAAGTTTAGCCCAGACGGGGGAACCGTGCGGGTGCTGCTGCGTGAAGCAGAAGGCCAGGTGCAGGTGGCGGTATCGGATAATGGCATTGGGATGCCGGCCGACCAAATCCACCGCATTTTTGACCGCTTTTACCAGGTGGATGGGTCATCGCGCCGCCGCTTTGGTGGGACGGGGCTGGGGCTGGCAATTGTCAAGCGGATTTTGGAAGCGCACGACGGCGCAATCTGGGTTGAGAGCGAGTTAGAGAAGGGGAGCACCTTTTACTTTACCCTGCCGCAATTTTTGCCGGTGGCCGAGGCCGTTTAGCTTTGCTCCCATTCCGCCAGTGCCTGGCGCAGCAGTTCTTTGAGCACAGGGTCGGTTAGCTCTTCGGGGCGCTGGTATGATTTGCCATCGGCTTCAATGCGCAGGTCGCCAGCGGCGGCGCGGACGATTTTGAGCAAACGGCCGTTTAGCTTTGGCTCCTCCTGCAACCGTTTTTGTAAAATCGTGTTGAGTTCATCCACAATGTTG
>JAGQGA010000308.1 GCA_020432595.1 Anaerolineales bacterium
CTGTTTGACACGCTGCAAACCAGCTTTAATTTGGTAGAGCAAAAGGCACGATACGGGCTATTGGCGGCAGCCAAGGCGCAAAACATGGGGGTAATCATCAAGCGCCCCATCGCCAACGCAGCTTGGGGTGTCAGCAGCAGCCCCAGCGGCTACGCCGATGCTTACTTTAACCGGGCACAAACCATGCTGGCCGATGGCCCGCTGCCTGATGCGCCCGATAACCGCATTTGGCTCGCCTTGGGGTTTGTGCTGGCACACCCGGAAGTGGACACGGCCATTTTGGGCACCCACAACCCGCGCCACATGACGGCAAATGTGGCGATGCTTGCCAACGAACGGCCGCTTTCTGCCACCACCCTCAACGAACTCCACCGCCGCTTTGACCAACACGGCCAAAACTGGCAGCAACTTACGTAGAGAATGGGACGCAGATTTACCTGATAAGAGATCAAAATCAGCGAAATCAGGTAAATCAGCGTCCTATTGTTTTATATCAATTCCCAACTTCGCCAGCCGCTGCCCCATCTCCATTCCTAAAGCCTGTAGCCCATTTAACGGCCGTATGAGCACCTCAAAGCGCACAATCTTCCCCGATTCGTCAAACGTAACCAGGTCAACCCCCTTAAGCTGCTTGTCGCCAATGCGGGCGCTAAACTCCAACGCCCACTCATCGCCCATCAACCATTCGCGGTGATAGGTAAAATCCTCAAAGACCTCAATGACCGTGCTGAGGATGATAAACGCCGCCATTTTGCCCTGCTTGGGCTGCCAAAAAACGGGCGAGTAAAGCAAAATGTCATCGGCCAGCAGGTTTCCCAAGCGGCTGGTGTCTTTGCTGGCAACAATGTCGTGCCAGAGGGTGAGGCGGGTATCGGTTGCCATGGTTTATCTCCAAATCGTACGAATCATCACGGCTGCACCACCACAAGCTGGTTAGCCGCCACATTTTGCTGCTCGCTGATTGTGCCATTGGGCCAGCGGACGCGCAAGAGGGAGAGGATTTCCACATCGCCCAGGCCAAAGTGGGCACGGGGGTCTTCGGAGGAGAGGTAGCTGCTGCCACTATATATTTCGCGCCGCAGTTCGCGCCCGTCGGGAAGAACGGCCGTTATTTCCCCCCCCGCCGCCACGCCCGCCACCTCCAGCCAGTTCCCGCCCGTCACCTCATTCCGCAGCAGGGCCAGCGACCCACCGATAGTGCCGATGGCAATATCCAAATCGCCATCGTTGTCATAGTCGGCCAGCGCCGCACCGCGCCCCAAAAACGGGCCAATATACCCCAACCCCGCCGCCTGTGACCGGTCTTCAAGCTGCCCCGGCCGCCCCTGCGCCGTCAGATTAACCAAAATTTGCGGCATTTGCTTGTCTTTAACCAAATCCAGCACGGGAATCGCCCCCTGAATAATTGCCAAATCTAAATCAGTGTCAAGGTCAAAATCCCCCCAGCTTGTCCCCCACCCCGTCCAGTGGGTGCCAAATTCGGCCACGCCAAGCTCACCAGAGACATCGGCAAAGGCCAGCCCGTCACCGTGGCGGTAAAGGGAATGGATTTGGCTGCCCATGTTGGTGATCATCAGGTCAAAACGGCCGTTTTCGTCAAAATCCCCACCAGCCACCCCCATACCGCTGTTCGTGTCATTCACCTGTGCCGTTGCCCCCCGCTCCACCAGCCGAAACCCCAGCCCCAGAGGGTCTTCGCCCCCGCTCCAGGCCACGTTTTCATAGAGGTAGTTGGGGTTGGTGTCGTTGGCAACCAGCAGGTCCAGATCGCCATCCCCGTCCACATCAGTCAGCAGCGACCCCAGCCCATAGGCAAAGTTGTCGCTTTCCAGCCCCACCGCTTCGCCCACTTCGCGGAAGGTGGCACGGCCGGCCGCATCCAGCCCGTTGTTGATATAAAGCAGGTCGCGCAGCCCCAAATTGGTGTTGGGGAACCCTTTGGTGGCATCGGGAATGCGGTTGTTTACGTCAACGTAACCAGCCACAAAGAAATCGGGAAAGTTGTCGTGGTTGAGGTCGGCCACAGAAACGGCCGTTTGCCACCCATAGGCAGCCACCCCCGCCGCCTCTGCCCCTTCGCTAAAGGTGCCATCGCCGTTGTTCCACAGCAACGCATTAAACCGCGCCGTCGTCACATAAATATCGGGAAACCCGTCTTGGTTAAAATCGGCCGCCGTGCAGCCGTTGCCCCGCAGCGCCAAATCCGCCCCCGACCCCGCGCTCACGTCCACAAACACGCCGCCCATATTGCGATACAGCTTGTTACGCGGTAGGCCACCGTTGGCTTCCCACTGCCCCGCTTCCAATTCGGCATAGGAGTTAACAGCGTACAAATCAAGCCAGCCGTCCTGGTCATAATCCAGCCAGCACAGCCCGCCGCCCATCATGGCAACTGGGTCGCCCGACATGCCCCAGCGAAACGCCCCGTGGACAAAATCAATGCCGACTGCTTGGGTGACGTTGGTGAAGTGAAACGGCCGTTCTGCCACCGGTATAGTTGCTCCGCCGTCCTGTCCCAACCACCCACAGCCACCCAGCAGCAGCACCCCCACCACCAAAATCACCAAATTCCACTTGTTCATAACCCAACACACGTAGGGGCGTATTGCATACGCCCTATCCTTTCTAGCCAAAGGGCGTATGCAATACGCCCCTACTACTTCATCAGGCGTAATACCGTTGGGAGATTAGAGATTGGGGGTTGCACAGATCAATCTCCAATCTCTAATCTCCATTTTCTACGCAATACCCGAAGATTCACGGCTGCGGCGCGAAACCGCATCTACCAGCACCGCCGCCAGCAGCACCAGCCCGTTCACCACAAACTTGGTACCCGATGCCAGCCCTAGCAAACCCATGCCGTTTTCCACCGAGGCAATAACCAATGCCCCCAGCAGCGCACTGCTTACCTTCCCACTACCGCCAAACAGACTGGTTCCCCCAATCACCGCCGCTGCAATCGCGTTTAGCAGCAAATTGCCGCCACCCGTGTTGGTGTCCACCGAGCGCAGCCGCGAGGCCAGCACAATGCCGCCAACCCCAGCCATAAAGCTCGAAATCATAAACACCATAATCCGAATTCGCGCCACGTTGATACCCGCTCGCCGCGCCGCTTCCGGGTTGCCCCCCACGGCATAAACATAGCGGCCAAAGCGGGTACGATTTGCCACAAACGACCAGGAAACCAACAAAACGATGACAATGACGGCGACTACCGGCACGCCACGATCTTGATTGGCATACCAAACAGCAAAACCAGCCACCAAGGCCAGCCCCCCTACAGACAGCAAATCAACAAGCAGTGGGCGTGCCACCAAATTTTGCCGCACCATAGATTGTCGCTGGCTAAACGTGGAAAACGCATAACCGCCTACGGCAATCGCAAACAAAGCCCAGCCCCATTGCGTCGGCAAAAAGCTGTTGGCAATGCCCAAAACAATCTCATTTTGGATAACAATGGTGCCGGCCGTCGAAAATTTGGTGGTCATAATCAACACCACCCCGCTCCACGCCAACAGCCCGGCCAGCGTCACCACAAACGACGGCACCCCAAAACGGGTAATAATTAACCCATGCAGCAGCCCAATTAGAAGCGTCAGCAGCAGAGCCGCCAAAATCGCTGCCCACCACGGCCAATTGGGGTTTCCTTCCCCTTCGCGCAACAGCAGCACCATCGCCACACCGCCCACACCGCTCACAAACCCCACCGAAAGGTCAATTTCGGCAATGAGTAGGACAAACACGATGCCAATGGCAATGGTGGTAATACCCGCCATTTGCAGCAGCAGGTTGACAAAGTTGCGGGGAACAAAAAAGATGGGTTCACGAATACCAAAAATAATGGCAATGACAATCAGCCCAAAAATAATCGGTAAGGAGCCTAAATCTCCAGCGCGAACGCGGCGCAGCCACCCTTGCATATAGCCACCGAAGCTGTCTTCTTGCCCCATGCGCGTTGGTTCTTCACTCATCTTTGCAGTTGTTACCTTACTCATTGGTTACGCCTCCACCATGCCCGGCACAGATTCTAGGCTACCAGCGGTAATGGCGTGCACCACTTCCTGCTGGGTTGTTTCGTTTCGCTTAAATTCGGCCACCTTGCGCCCCAGCCGCAGTACCGTAATGCGGTCGGCCACCTCAAAAATATCGTGGAGGTTGTGGGAAATAAGGACAACGGCCAACCCTCGACTAGCCAAGCGACGGACTAAATCGAGTACCTGACGGGTTTGGGCGACCCCTAAAGCGGCCGTTGGTTCATCCAAAATCACCAGCTTGGAGTTCCACATCACCGCCTTGGCGACGGCAATGGCCTGCCGCTGCCCCCCCGACATGCTTGCCACCGGCAGCCGCACCGAGCGAATAGTCGTCACCGAGAGCGAGTTGAGCGTTTCCAAACACGCCTGCTCCATGCTCACCTCGTCAATGCGGCCAAAGCTCAATGTCCGCTCCCGCCCCAAAAACATGTTGGCAACCACGTCCAAATTGTCGGCCAGTGCCAAATCCTGATACACAATCTCAATGCCCAGGTTGGCTGCATCGCGTGGGCCGTGAATGGTGACACGCTTCCCCTCAAAAGAAACCTCACCCCCGTCAAACGGGTAAATGCCAGCAATTCCCTTGATCAACGTGGATTTTCCCGCCCCGTTGTCTCCCACCAGCGCCATCACTTCGCCAGCCCGCACCACAAAGTCTACATTGGAAAGAGCCTGCACCGCCCCAAAGCGTTTTGACACACCTTTTAGTTCTAGTGTTGCTGTTCCTGTCATCTTCTCTTCCTAAAACGTATTGCGTATTGCGTGAACCGCGTGTCTTCACGCGCTACGCAATACGCAATACGTGATTCAACTAATCAGCCACTAACTAGGGGCAGTATTGGGCAAAGTCACCTACGCAGATCTCGTCCCAGTTGCGGAAGCCGTCGGCAATCACGGTGTCGGCGATGTTGTCTTTGGTGACACCGATGGGTTCGAGGGCGATGAACGGGATGTCGTTGGTGCCATTGTTCAGGGTCAGCCCACCGGTCATGCCAGCCAAATCTTCGCCTTTGAGCAGGGCGATGGCAGCAGCAGCAGCAGCTTCGGCCTCAGCCTTGATCGGCTTGTAGACGGTCATGGCCTGGTCGCCAGCGAGGATGTTCTGGATGCCACCGACGGTTGCGTCTTGACCAGAGATCGGGATGCCAGCTTCGGCGGGGCTAACGCCAGCGTTCTTGTAGGCGGAGATGACGGCGTTGGCAAGACCATCGTTGGCGGCAAAAACGGCCGTTATTTCCCCATTCGCTGCCGTCAACATCTGCTCAAACACCACCAGCGCCTGCTGGTTGTCCCATTCCGGCACAGCTTGGTCATCCACCAGCGTCCAGGAGCCATCATCAAAGTGCGGCTGGGCCACGGAAGCATACCCATCACGGAACAGCGTGGCGTTGTTGTCGGTTGGGCCACCATTCAAGAAGGCAACCTTCGGCGCATCCTGCGCGTCAATCAACGGTTCCAAAACAGTCCCCATCGTCTTGCCAACCTGCACGTTGTCAAAGCTCACGTACACATCAGCCCCAGGCCCTTCAATGGTCAGGCGGTCATAATCCACAACCATTACCCCAGCTTCACGAGCCATGGCAATGATAGCCGCACCCGAACCAGAGTCGAGGTTGACCAGCAGGAGAACCTTCGCCCCAGCGGTAATGGCCTGTTCAGCCTGGGTTTGTTGGGTGCGAGCATCCCCTTCGGCGTTGACGATGTTGTATTCAACGCCAGCAGCGTCAAAAGCGGATTCAAAGAAGCGGCGGTCGTCGGTTTCCCAACGGGCAGAGCTGGCCGAATCGGGCAGCAATACCCAGATCGAGCCTTCAGCCATCACTTCTTCTTCGGCAGGGGCGGCTTCTTCGGCTGGCGCAGCTTCTTCAGCCGGAGCAGCTTCTTCCTCGGCGGGAGCCGGGGTCTCGGTGCCGCCACACGCTACCAAAATGAGCGCCAGCAGCAGCAACAGAATAACGGTTACATTTTTTTTCATCTAACTTTTCCTCCTGCAAAATTGAGGGTAACAATTTTGCGTGTTAAAAATGATGTAACGAAACAAAAAAGGGGGGAAACAAGAAACAAACGAATGATCACCTCGCTTTTGCCCGGCGTTGGGCAACATGACTAAATTTGCAGCGGTGAATTCAGCTAGTTTCACAAGTTATACCGCACCTATAGAAGGTGATGCACCCCCTAAACCCTCTTTTATTTGATGGGTTTCCCCTTGTCAGATTAGGGGAAATCCCCTAATTGTGCGGGAAAATGGCGGTAGGCAGGGAGGGGATGGGGTGGCATAATTGGCTTATGGGACTTTCAACTCGGGTTTTGCTGGCTGATGATCATGCGGTGGTGCGGGCGGGTATCCGCAATGCCATTGAAGATTTGCCCCACATTATGATTGTGGGCGAGGTGGGTAGTGGACCAGAGTTGATGGAAGGGTTGGCTATGCTATCGCCCGACCTGCTGCTGATTGATGTGACGATGCCGGCGTTTGAGCCGATTAGTACCATTCGTCGCATTCGCGGATTGTACCCCAAGCTGCGGATTTTGGTGGTGAGTGCGTATGATGACGATGTGTATGTGCAGGGGCTGCTGAGTGTAGGGGTGAATGG